>CAMYLL010000166.1 GCA_947259235.1 uncultured Pseudodesulfovibrio sp.
CACTGAGCCCGCGCATCAATACAAGCAGACGGCCTGCCGGAGATTTCCGGCAGGCCGTATTTTTTCTGTTAGCACCGTCACAATGCTCACTCGGGAACGAGGGTGTCGAGCGCATTCTTGAGCCGAGCGCGTTCCGTGTCCAGAACTTCGGCGTCCAGCTTGGCCCCGGTCACGGCATAGGGCTCGCCAACCACCAGTCGACATCGCGAAAAGGGATAGGGAAGCTGAAACCTGTCCCACGCCTTGTCGAACACCTTCATACGGCTTGGAAAGGCGCGAATGGGCACGATGAGTGCGCGGGCATGATGGGCCAGAAAAATGGCTCCGTCCTTTGGCTCATGACGCGGCCCTTGCGGACCGTCCACGGCAAAGACGGCCATCCTGTTTTCCGTTTCCATAACCCGCTTGGCCTTGAGCAGGGCCCGAACGCCGCCGCGCGAGCTGGAACCGCGCACAGTGGTCTGTCCCAGACCTTCCATGACGCTGGCCACAAACTGTCCGTCCTTGCTGGAGCTGACGATGCCCATCAGGCCCTGAACGTTGACGCAGCCGTACCCGGCGATGGAAAACAGCTCGTCATGCCACAGGGCGATGACCAGAGGCTGTCCACCCGTGTTGCGGGCGACTATCCCGGCCAGCTTTTCGTCGACCGTAAAGCGCATGGAGCGTATCCACGCCTTGAACACGGCGGCTATGACTGGGGCAAAAAATATCGGATCTATTGGATTTTTCATTGATGACGGGGTTTCCTTCCGCCACCTCTACGGCCTGCATCGAGAGAGGGCAAGCAATAATATGGATCAGGCGCGGGAGACGGGCCGCCCCGGCACGCGGGACTATCGGGCAGGCCACGTCAAAGGAGCCCGCCCCACCCCCGGCCAGATGCGGGCCATGCCGAACCCCGCCCTTAGCACGGTCCACAGGACCGTCACCAGCCAGATGGCCACCAGCACACGCGGCGGCGGAAACAACTCAAAAGCCCAGACCATCCCGCCGCACAGGACCGAGGCAGCCACCATGGCGTTTCGCAGATAGCGAAAATCCCCGGTCCCCCAGTGGATGCCGTCCGTGGCAAAGGAAAGCGCGCCCACGGGCTGCATCAGCGACACGACCACCCAGGCCGGACCGAAGACCCCGAATGCCGCAGGCGGAACCAGAAGCCAGGCCACACCGGCCTCGCCCAGAAGCATGGCAGCGCCCAGGAGCAGCCCTGTGCCAAAACTCCACAGGCAAACCCGGCCAGCCACCCGGCGCGCCTGTTCCAGGTCGTTCGCCCCGAGAAAATACCCCACCAGGCTCTGGCCGGATATGGCGAAGGCATCGAGAAACATGGCGGTAAAGATGAAAAACTGACGAATGGCCTGATACGCCGCCCCCTCGTCGGCCCCGGCCTTGTTGGCCACACGGGTGCACAGGGCCAGAAAGACAAGCAGCACGCCCGTGCGCACAAAGAGATCGCCGCCGATCCGCACCAGCCTGGCCGCGCCCGCGCCGCGAAACCGGCTGGTCAGCCCCAACCGCCGCGCCACGGCAACAAGGGCCCACACGGCTCCGGCATACTGGCTGATGGTGCTGGCTATGGCCGCACCGGCCACCCCCATGGGCGGCACAGGCCCACTCCCGAATACCAGCAACCAGTCGAGCAGGACGTTGACAACGTTGATGCCCACGGCCACGAAGAGCGGCGTACGCATGTCCTGCACCCCGCGCAGGGCGCCGAAGCAGGTCAGGGAAACGAGCACCGCAGGCGCACCCAGAAGGCGGTAGAACATGTATTCGCGGGCATACCCCGTCACATTGCCGGTAGCCCCGAGCAGCTCGGCGAAGAGGTCGAGAAAGGGGATTGCACCAAGGAGAAGCACAAGGCCGACGCAAACGGCCAGGAACGAAGCCAGGGAAGCCACCTTGACGGCGTGCTCCCTGTCGGCCCGCCCCAAGGACTGGGCCACCTCGGTCTGGGTCCCGATGCCCAGAAAGGCGAAAGCCCAGAAGATGGAAGAGAAAGCCACGGTACCGATGCCCAGGGCGGCCACCGGCTCCGATCCAGGCAACCGGGCCACGAAGGCGGTGTCGGCCAGCCCGGTCAGCGGCTCGGCCACCAGGGAGAACAGCACGGGCAACGCCAACCGGAAGAGCGTCCTGTCCGGCCGGGCCACAAAGGGATGCGCTCCCAGGTTCACATCATTCATACTCGCCTCTCCTCACGAGAAAAATTCAGACCATATTTTGCCCAGCCAGGCAAGACTGATCATTCCTCTTTGCCGAGATATCTGCTATCGCTCAATTCATGGAATCCACTGACATTCAATTCATGCTCGGCCTGTTCAGCCTTTTCTACACCGGCGTCGAGATCGTGGCCGTGATCACGGCGATAATGGCCGTGCGCGACGCGCGCACCCCCCAGGGTTCCATCGCCTGGGCCATCTCCCTTGTGACCTTCCCCCTGCTCTCCCTCCCGCTCTACTGGATATTCGGCCGCAGCAAGTTCCACGGCTATGTCGAGGCCATGCGCGATGGAGAAAAACGGTTCCATGAAATGGTCAGGGGCAGACACGACCTGCCCAAGGTCAAGGAGCTTTCGGCGCGCAACAGTCCCCACGCCCCCCGCTGTTCCTTCGAGACTCTTGCCGGGATCCCTTTCATGGGCGGCAACGACCTGGAGCTGCTGGTGGACGGCATGGCCACCTTCGACGCCATCTTCCGATACATCGAGAAAGCCGAGCACTACATCCTCATCCAGTTCTTCATCGTCCATCAGGACGGGCTGGGCACGCGACTGCGCGACCTGCTGCTCAAGAAGGCGGCCCAGGGCGTGCACATCAAATTTCTCTACGACGAGATAGGCTGTCACAAGACCCCGGACAGCTTCTGGCAGACCATGCGCGAGGCGGGCATGGACGTCCACGCCTTCCACACCACGCGCGGACGGGGCAACCGCTTCCAGCTCAACTTCCGCAATCACCGCAAGATCGTCATCGTCGATGGCGACACGGCCTTTGTGGGCGGCCATAACGTGGGCGACGAATACCTGGGCATCTCCAAGCACTTCGACGGCTGGCGCGACACGCACCTGCGCCTGAGCGGCCCGGCCGTGCTGGGCGTGCGGCTCAGCTTCACCAAGGACTGGTACTGGGCCACCGGGGAAATCTACGACCAGGACCTGATCATGCCCAGGTCGGCAGGCACGGCGGACGTGCTGCCCCTGGCCACCGGCCCGGCCGACGAGCTTGAGTCCGCCTCGCTCATGTTCATCAGGGCCATCAACGCCTCAAAGACGCGGTTTTGGATCGCCAGCCCCTACTACGTGCCGGACAGCTCCGTGACCAAGGCCCTGCAACTGGCGGCCATGCGCGGCGTGGACGTACGAATCATGCTGCCGGAAAAGGCGGACCACTACCTGGTCTACCTCGCCGGATTCTCCAGCCTCAACGATCTAGACATGCCCGGCATCCGCGTTTACCGCTACACGGACGGCTTCCTGCACGAGAAGGTATTCCTGGTGGACGACACCCTGGCGGCCGTCGGCACGGCCAACCTCGACAACCGCTCATTCAGACTCAATTTCGAAATAACCATGCTCGTCGAGGACCAAAACTTCTGCACCCAGATCGAGCAGATGTTTCTTGAGGACTTCAAGCATTGCGATGAAACCGGCACGGATGAATACACCCGCAAGAACGTTGCCTATCAAACCCTGATCAGATTCGCCCGCCTGCTCTCCCCCATCCTGTAAACCAGGTACGCTCAGAGGGAGGGCGTGAACCCAACAAAAAGAGGGCCTTCTTTCGAAGGCCCTCTGGCATTTAACTGGGTGGCGCGTTCTAAAAAATGTCGGCCATGGTGTAGAGCCTGCCTGGCTTCTGTCCGGCCAGCCATTTGGCGGCACGCAGAGCCCCGGAGGCAAAGGTCTCGCGGGAATGGGCGCGATGAGTAACCTCGATGCGCTCGCCCGGGCCGAAGAAAAACATGGTGTGGTCGCCGACCACATCACCACCGCGCAGGGTCTGCACGCCGATCTCCTTCTTGGGCCGCTCGCCGATGATGCCGTCGCGGCAATGCTTCTTGACCTCGTCATATTCCCAGCCACGGGCCTCGGCCAGACACTGGGCCAGCTTCAGGGCCGTGCCGCTGGGGGAGTCCTTCTTCATCTTGTGATGCGTCTCCACCATCTCCATGTCATAGTCCGGGCCCAGGGCCTTGACCAGTTCCGGGAGCACCTTGAGCAGCACATTGACGCCCACTGACATGTTCGGAGCCCAGAAGAGCGGTACGGATTTGGCTGATTCAGCCAGCTCCGCCTGCTGTGCCTTGTCCAGGCCGGTAGTGCCGATGACGGCCGGATTGCCGAACCGGGCCGCTATCTTAGCCATAGCCACGGACGACACCGGCGACGTGAAATCGACAATCACCGCGCCCGGGACCTGGGGCAGCAGTTCCTCAAGGCAATCCGAGGTGACACACCCCTCATAATCCATCCCGCCGGCATTTCCCTCGCGCTCGCACGCGCCCACGAGGTTGAGCGCCTCATCCGCCAGGGCCATGTTGACCAGGGTGTTGCCCATACGGCCTTTTGCGCCCAAAATGACAACATCGGTAGTCATATCGCCTCTCCTTGTAACGTGTTGAAAAAATTATTCGTCAGCCTGGATTAATTCCATAAAGGCGTCGAAGTCAATAATCGTGAGACCCAGCTTTTCCGCCTTGGCGACCTTGGACCCGGCCTTGTCACCGGCCACCACGTAATCGACCTTCTTTGATATCGACTTGACCGCCGAGCCGCCCCGCTCCTCGACCAAGGCCTGGGCCTGATCGCGGGTCATGTCGGGCAGACTGCCGGTGAAGATGAACACCTTCCCGGCCAGGGACGCGTCGTCAGACGGCTCCACCGCGCCCTGGCCGCCCTCGGGCCAGAAGCCCGCATCGCGGAACTGCTTGAGCAGCGCCAGGGTGTCGTCGCTCCTGAAGAAGAAATACACGCTCTCGGCTACCACCGGGCCGACGTCGTCCAGGTCCTGCAACTCCTCGCGGGGAGCCTGACCCAGGGCGTCGAGGTCGCTGTAACGGGCGGCCAGGGTCCGGGCCGTCTGCTCGCCCACGTGGCGGATGCCCAGCCCGGCTATCAGCCGCCACAGCGGCGCCTCGCGGCGCGCCCTGGCAATGGCCTGGATGAACTTCTCGGCCGACCGGTCGCCCATGCCCTCGTACCGGAGCAGCGCGGTCTTCTCCAGGGTAAACAAATCCGCAGATGTTTCAAGCACGCCGTCTTCCACCAGCCGCTGCACCCATTTGCGGCCCACGCCGTCCATGTCCAGTCCGGCCTTGGACACGAAATGGATGATTCGCTGCACGGTCTTGGCCGGGCAGGTCGGGTTGGTACACCGCACGGCCTCGCCGTCCTCTGCGGCCTCCCCCTCGCACACAGGACAGGTGGCGGGAAACGCATACGGCACGGCATCTGCGGGGCGCTGCTCCAGGTCCACCGAGAGCACCTGGGGGATGACGTCTCCGGCCCGCTGGATGAGCACGGTATCCCCGATGCGAAAGTCGCGCTCAACGATGTACGCCTTGTTGTGCAGCGTGGCGCTGGCCACCACGACACCGGCCAACGGGACCGGCTCAAGCTCGGCCACCGGGGTCAAAGCACCGGTGCGGCCCACCTGAATCCGTATCCCGTGAAGCACTGTTCGCGCCTGCATGGCCGGAAACTTGAGAGCCAGCGCCCAGCGCGGGGCGCGGGAGGTAAAGCCCAGGGCGCGCTGCATCTCAAGGCTGTCCACCTTGGCCACCACGCCGTCGATCTCGAAAGGCAATTCAGCTCGCCGGGCCATGAGCTCATTGAAATATTCGGCCACTTCGCCAGCCGAACCGCACAGCCTGGCCTCGGGCGGAATGGCAAAGCCCAGCTCGCCCAGACCGGCCATGATCTCGTGCTGGCTTGTCCAGCCAAACAGCGATGAGCGCCACTCCACGCGGCCCACGCCATAGGCCAAGAACCGCAACGGCCTGGACGCCGCCACCTTGGGGTCAAGCTGGCGAACCGCACCGGCCGCGCCGTTTCTGGGGTTGGCAAAGACCTTCTCCCCCGCCTCGCGGCGGCTGGCATTGAGGGCCGCGAAGTCCGCGTTGGACATGACCACTTCGCCGCGCACCTCCAGCACTTCCGGCACGTTCCCGCCGCGCAGGGTCAGGGGCAGATTCATGACCGTGCGCATGGAATGGGTCACGTCTTCCCCTATCTGGCCGTCGCCGCGCGTGGCCGCCGCCACGAACCGCCCCCGCTCGTAGATGACCTCCACGGCCAGACCGTCCATCTTGGGATC
>CAMYLL010000167.1 GCA_947259235.1 uncultured Pseudodesulfovibrio sp.
TATCAGCGAGGAGAGAAAGTCTCAGATCAAGGGGCGCCTTGAAGAGCAGTGCGGCAAGAAGCTCGAACTGGTCTTCTCCGCCGACAAGAACATCCTCGGTGGGGTTGTCCTCAAGATTGGGGATAAGGTCATGGACGCCAGCCTCAAGGCTCAACTGCAGATTTTGAAGGAAAATATTAAAAGGGGTGAGTAGGGCAATGCAGATCAAAGCAGAAGAAATCAGCAAAATCATTCAGGACCAGATTCAGAACTATGAGTCTCGTGTTGAAATGAGCGAGACCGGTACCGTCCTCTATGTCGGTGATGGTATCGCTCGTGTGCACGGCGTACAAAACGTCATGGCCATGGAGCTGCTGGAATTCCCCGGCGGCCTGATGGGTATGGTCCTCAACCTGGAAGAAGACAACGTCGGTGTTGCGCTTCTGGGCGAAGACAAAGGCGTTAAGGAAGGCGACCCGGTCAAGCGTACCGGCCAGATTTACTCCGTCCCCGTCGGTCCCGCCCTGGCTGGCCGCGTGGTCGACCCGCTGGGCGAGCCCATCGACGGCCTCGGACCCATCGCCACCGATGAGACCCGTCCGGTTGAGATGAAGGCCCCCGGTATCATCGCTCGTAAATCCGTTCACGAGCCCTGCTACACCGGCCTCAAGGCTATTGACGCCATGACCCCTGTCGGCCGCGGCCAGCGCGAGCTGGTCATCGGTGACCGTCAGACCGGCAAGACCGCTGTCGGCGTTGACGCCATCCTGGCTCAGAAGACCACCGATGTGCATTGCTTCTACGTTGCCATCGGCCAGAAAAAAGCTTCCGTCGCTCTGGTTGCCGATATCCTTCGTCAGCACGGCGCCATGGAATACACCACCATCATCTCCGCCACCGCTTCCGAGCCCGCGCCGCTGCAGTTCATCGCCGCGTACACCGGTGCCACCATGGCAGAGTACTACCGTGATAAAGGCGAGCACGCCCTGATCGTGTACGACGATCTTTCCAAGCAGGCCACTGCCTACCGCCAGATGTCCCTGCTGCTTCGCCGCCCCCCGGGACGTGAAGCTTACCCCGGTGACGTTTTCTACCTGCACTCCCGCCTGCTTGAGCGTTCCTGTAAGGTCAACGACTCCCTGGGCGCCGGTTCCCTGACCGCCCTGCCGGTCATCGAGACCCAGGCCGGTGACGTCTCCGCGTACATCCCGACCAACGTTATCTCCATTACCGATGGTCAGATCTACCTGGAGCCCAACCTGTTCCTGGCTGGTGTCCGTCCCGCCATCAACGTCGGTCTGTCCGTTTCCCGAGTCGGTGGTTCCGCCCAGATCAAGGCCATGAAGCAGGTCGCCGGTACGCTCCGTCTCGACCTGGCCCAGTACCGCGAGCTCGCGGCCTTCGCCAGCTTCGGTTCCGATCTGGACAAGGCCACCCAGGCCAAGCTCAATCGTGGCGCCCGCATGGTTGAAGTCCTGAAGCAGCCCCAGTACAAGCCGCTGACCGTCCAGCAGCAGGTTTCCATCCTGTTCGCTGCCACCCGCGGCTTCCTGGATGATGTCCCGGTGACGTCTGTCCAGAAGTTTGAGGTCGAGTTCCATGATTTCATGGCGAACGCCAAGTCCGCAGTGCTCGACTCCATCGTTGAGAAGCAGCAGATTGATGCCGATGTCGAAGCGGCCCTCAAGGCGGCTATCGAAGAGTTCAAGAAAGGCTTCAGCGCGTAACTAAGGGGTAGCCAATGGCATCGTTAAAAGACGTCCAAAATCAGATTGTTGGCGTCAAGAAAACCAAGCAGATCACCAAGGCCATGAACATGGTGGCCTCGGCAAAACTTCGCAACGCACAGACTCGTATTGAACGTTTCCGTCCGTATGCAGACAAGTTTTACGAGATGCTCGGCGACTTGGCGACTGGCGCTGATGAATCGGTACATCCGTTGCTGGAAGTCCGGGACGAAGTGAAAACCGTGGGTATCATGGTGACCACTTCCGATCGCGGCCTCTGCGGCGCATTCAACGTTAATATAATCACCAAAGCCATGAAATTGGCTCAGGCCAAGGCTAAAGAAGGCAAAGCAGTCAAAGTGTACTGCATCGGGAAGAAAGCCCGTGACGCCTTCCGGAAGACTGAATTCGAAATTGTCCGCGAAGAAGCTAACGCGATGAGCAATTTCGATTTCACTCTGGCCGCCAGTGTCGGTAACGAGCTCATCGCCGGGTACATCTCGGGCGAGCTTGACGAAGTACATGTTGTCTTCGGTGAATTCCTGAGCATAGCGAAACAGGTTCCCGTCGATCTCGCCGTCCTGCCCATGGGTGCGACGGAAGGCGACGAAACTGTCTCGGGAGGTTCCGGGGACTATGTGTATGAGCCGTCCGTCGAGGGATTGCTGGCCGAGCTTCTGCCTCGGTTCATCAAGGTTCAGGTTTACCGCGCCCTGCTGGACACGTCGTGTTCCGAGCACGCCGCACGTATGGCGGCGATGGATAATGCCACTCGCGCCTGCGACGACCTGACGAAATCTCTGACCTTGTTGTACAACAAGACCAGACAGGCAGCCATCACTGCTGATCTTATGGACATTGTCGGCGGCGCTGAAGCGCTGAAAGGATAAAGGGGGCTATTGAAAATGGCTAATACTGGTAAAATCGCACAGGTAATTGGCGCCGTTGTCGACGTCGAATTTGCCGAAGGGAATCTTCCCAACATTCTGTCCGCGTTGGAGATAAAAAACCCGAACAACACGGATGCTCCCGTGTTGATCTGCGAAGTCGCGCAGCACCTGGGTAACAACGTAGTCCGCACCATTGCCATGGACGCCACCGAAGGTCTTGTCCGCGGCATGGCTGCCCTTGACCTTGGCCAGCCTATCTCCGTTCCCGTCGGCGCCGGTTCGCTGGGTCGCATCATGAACGTCGATGGCGAGCCAGCCGATGAAATGGGACCCGTGCCTTGTGAAAAGCGCATGCCCATTCACCGTGCGGCTCCGAACTTCACCGAGCAGTCCACCAAAGTTGAGCTGCTCGAAACTGGAATCAAGGTCGTTGATCTGCTCATCCCGTTCCCCAAGGGCGGAAAGATGGGCCTCTTCGGCGGCGCCGGTGTTGGCAAGACCGTTATTCTCATGGAGATGATCAACAACATCGCCAAGCAGCACGGTGGTATCTCCGTGTTCGCCGGTGTTGGTGAGCGTACCCGTGAGGGCAACGACCTTTACCACGAAATGAAAGATGCCGGCGTTCTGGAGAAAGCGGCGTTGGTGTACGGCCAGATGAACGAGCCTCCGGGAGCCCGCGCCCGCGTCGCCCTGACCGCCCTGACCTGCGCGGAATACTTCCGTGATGAAGAAGGCCAGGACGTGCTGCTCTTCGTTGATAACATCTTCCGCTTCACCCAGGCAGGCGCAGAGGTGTCCGCACTTCTCGGCCGCATGCCTTCCGCGGTTGGTTATCAGCCGACTCTGGGCACCGACCTTGGTGGCCTGCAGGAGCGCATTACCTCCACCAACAAGGGTTCCATCACCTCGGTCCAGGCCGTTTACGTGCCTGCCGATGACTTGACCGACCCCGCTCCGGCCACCACCTTCTCGCACTTGGACGGTACCCTGGTTCTGTCCCGCGCGATCTCCGAGCTCGGTATCTACCCGGCCGTTGACCCGCTGGACTCCACCTCGCGCATCCTGGACCCCCTCGTTATCGGTGAAATGCACTACGCTACCGCTCGCGAAGTCCAGTCCGTGCTTCAGAAGTACAAGGAGCTCCAGGACATCATCGCCATTCTGGGTATGGACGAACTGTCCGACGAAGATAAGATGGTCGTTGCTCGTGCCCGTAAGAATCAGCGTTTCCTCTCGCAGCCGTTCCACGTTGCCGAGGTCTTCACTGGTGTTCCCGGCAAATACGTCAAGACCGAAGACACTGTTAAGGCCTTCCGTGACATCCTTGACGGCAAGTACGACGACCTGCCCGAGCAGGCCTTCTACATGTGCGGCGGTATCGAGGAAGCCATCGAAAAAGCCAAGCAGTAAGCGAGGTACTTCATGGCAAATACTCTGAAGATTGAAATTGTCACTCCCGATCGGAAAGTCCTTTCCGAGGAAGTGGATTACGTGGGCGCCCCGGGCATCCTCGGCGAGTTCGGCATACTGCCGAGCCACGTTCCCTTCCTTTCCGCTCTGGGAATTGGCAATCTGTACTACAAACAGAACGGCAAGGCGTACTATGTGTTCGTGGCCGGCGGCTTCGCCGAGGTCAACAACAACAAGGTGACCATCCTGGCTGAAGTAGCCGAGAAGGCCTCCGAGATAGACACCGCCCGTGCCCAGAAGGCCATTGAGCGCGCCGAAGAGCGTGTTGCCAAGGCCAAGGAAAAGATCGACGCCGCCCGTAACCAGGCAGCGCTGCGCAGAGCCATCACCCGCATCTCTTGCCAGACTTCCGGCAAGTCCGCAGGGACCTGCTAGACCGATCCGACCCTACACCCTGATACAAAAAAGGGCAGGCTTTCGAGCCTGCCCTTTTCGTTGTCACATTTTTTTGTTACCTGCCGATTCTCAGGAAGGCGCAACCTGTGTGCCGGAGTTGATTCCCGGTTGTCCTTTTGCCTGCAAGCAGGTATTTAATCGCAAGATATAAACATACGTAGACATTCCACACGGAGCTTTGCCCGGAGAATTTATGTCGAAACAGATGATAACCCCCCTGGTTCTGGCCGCAGGCAAGGGGACGCGCATGCATTCCGCCAAGCCCAAGGTGCTCCAGACCATGCTTGGCGAGCCCATGCTTCGGTACGTGTATGACGCACTGGCGCCCGCATATGGCGACGACGTCCTGACCGTTGTCGGTCACGGCAGCGAGAGCGTGGCCAGCGCCTTTCCCGCCATGGCGAACCGATTCGTGGAGCAAAAGGAGCAGCTTGGAACAGGCCATGCTCTCCAGGTTGCCTGGGAGGCCGTCACGGCGACCGGAGCCGAGTATTGCATGGTTATCAACGGGGATACGCCGCTGATATCCCCGCAAGGCATCGAGCGGCTAGCCGCACAGGCAGGCTGTTGCGATCTGGCGTTCATGACCATCACGCCGCGTGACCCGGCCGGATTCGGCCGCGTGGTGCGCGACGAGGATCGCCGGATTGCCGCGATAGTCGAGGCCAAGGACTATGACATGGCCGTGCATGGGCCGCAGACAGGCGAGGTCAACGCAGGCATTTACCTGCTCAGGCTTTCGAGCATCCAGTCACTCCTTGGCGAGCTGCGCAACGAGAACAAGAGCGGCGAGTATTACATAACCGATCTGGTTGGCCTGGCCGTGACACGCGGCATGTCGGTGGAGAGTGTCCAGTGCGGTGACGACGTGAGCCTCATGGGCATCAACAGCCCGCGCGAACTGGTCCGGGCTGAGAACACCCTGCGCCGCAGGATAGTGGAGGTGCACCTCGACAGGGGCGTGCTCATTCACAATCCCGACACGGTCATCATCGGGCCGCGCGTGTCTCTGGAGCCCGGGGCCGAGATATTCGGCCACTGCGAGTTGTACGGCGAGTCCCTTGTGGCGGCCGGAGCGCGTTTGGGATCCTATACTCATATCACCGATTCGACCTTTGCCTCCGGCTGTGTGGTTCGCGAGTTCTGCCACATCGAAGGCGCCGAGGTCGGCCCGGAGGCCGTTGTCGGCCCCTATGCGCGGCTGCGTCCGCGTGCGGTGCTCAAGACCGGAGCCAAGGTGGGGAATTTTGTGGAAGTGAAAAAGGCCGTGCTGGGCGAGGGGGCCAAGGCGAGCCACCTGACCTATCTCGGTGGGAGCCGGTGCAAACATCGGCGCCGGTACCCTCACCTGCAACTATGACGGAAAGAACAAGTTCGTGACGACCATCGGCGAAGGCGCGTTTATCGGCAGCAACACGGCCCTCGTGGCCCCGGTGACCGTGGGGCGTGACGCCCTGGTCGGAGCCGGGTCCACCATTACCAAGGACGTGCCCGAGGGGGGCGCGGCCATCGCCCGAGTGCCGAGCCAGGCAGCAGTTGCGTCAGACGATCTTGATATTGGCTTTCTTGGCATCGGCAATGAATTGGGCCAAGCCCTTGTCGGTCAGCACATGGCTCGCCATGGCCTTGATCACCGCCGGCGGCGCGGTGGCGACGTCGGCGCCGATCTTGGCGCACTCGCTCATGTGATTGGCCGACCGTATCGATGCAGCGAGGATCTGTGTGTCGTAGCCGTAGTTGTCATAGATCGTGCGGATGTCTTCGATCAGCTCCAGCCCGTCGAGGTTGATGTCGTCGAGCCGCCCGATGAAGGGCGAGATGAACGTGGCCC
>CAMYLL010000168.1 GCA_947259235.1 uncultured Pseudodesulfovibrio sp.
GTCAAAGACCCCGATCTGATCGACGATTTGCTCGCCAGCCCGCGCTATGGCGAGCGCTGGGCACAGCACTGGTTGGACGTCGCCCGCTACGCGGAGAGCGATGGCTACCGCGAGGACAAGTTCCGGCCGGACGCCCACCGCTACCGCGATTACGTGGCGCGCTCCTTCAACACCGACAAGCCCTACGACCAGTTCGTCCGCGAGCAGCTCTGCGCCGACGAGTTCGCCGCCCACTACGGGGTCCAGCCCCGCGAGGCCGAGCTGAGCGTCACCGCCTTCATCAAGAACATCGGCCAGCGCGGCATCATCGGCCTGCGCTAGCGCCCCGGGCGTTCGACGCCCCCCCCGGCGTGCCCGCTTTCGTGCCGCTCCCGGTCCCTCAGCCCGGCGGCATGCGGTTGCGTTCCATTGTGCCCGCCGCACTTCAAAAAATCCTGGTTATGGCGTACAGGGGTCGTAGCCCCGTGAAAACATCCATGGGACGAGAGGCTGCCACGGGTGGCCGAGAGTTGCTGTTTCATGCAATCGCACAACCCATAGGGGAGGATTTGATGCCGCCAAAAACGCACCCGTTTGTCGAGGAAGCCGCTGAGGAGACACGGAAAGGCGGGTTGAGCCGCCGGGACTTTTTCAAGTACGCCGCGTGCTTCGGGGTATCGGCCCTGGTGGCCGGGCAGTTGATCGGCCTGAGCGGGCCGGAGCTGGCCCAGGCCGCGACCATGGACTGGAAGGGGCTGGAGCAGGAGAGTCCCTTCGAGATAAAGAACCTGCTGATCCAGAAGGCGCAGGACGCCTGCGCCAAGACGGGCTGCTCCGTGCTCAACGCCGGTCGCGGCAATCCCGACTTCCTGAACACCACCGTGCGCAAGGGCTTTGCCCTGCTGACCCTGTTCGCCGCCACCGTGGCCGAGAAGCAGGGCGGGGCACGGGACATCGGCTACCGGCGGATGAAGGACGGCCTGGCCGCCGAGTTCACCGCCTTCATCAAGGAACAGCGCGGACACCCCGGCGCGGCCTTTCTGGAGCGGGCCATGGAGTATGTCACCCGGGACCTGGGCATGGACCCGGACGAGGCGGTCTTCGAACTGACCGACGGCGTGCAGGGTGACTTCTACCCCGATCCGCCGCGCATCTTCCCGGTGACCGAGGCCATCGGCATGCGCTACCTCAATCGGGTGGTCTTCTCGGGCAAGCCGCCGGAGGGCAGATTCAATCTCTTCGCCACCGAGGGCGCCACCGCCGCCATGATCTATATCTTCAACTCCCTGCGGGAGAACATGGTCCTCAATCCGGGGGACAAGGTGGCCATCGTCACCCCGGTCTTCTCGCCCTATCTGGAGCTGCCCGTGCTGGCAGACTACGGGCTCAAGCCGGTCTACATCCGGTGCAGCGAGGAGATGGGCTGGCAGATCCCGGACAGCGAGGTGGCCAAGCTTAGGGACACGGGCGTCAAGGCGCTGTCCATGGTCAACCCGACCAACCCCACCTCGGTCTCCCTGAACGCGGACACCGTGGGGCGCATGGCCGCCGCCATCCGCGAGTACAACCCCGACATGGTCATCATCTCCGACACGGTCTACGCCAGCTTCGTGGACACCTTCAATACCTTCGGCAAGGAGCTGCCCGAGAACATCCTGGGGGTCTATTCCTATTCCAAGTACTTCGGCGTCACCGGCTGGCGGCTGGGGCTGGTCATGGTCCACGAGAACAACGTGGTGGACCGGATCATCAGGAAGCTGCCGCGCAAGGATCAGGCCCGGCTCGACGTGCGCTACCGGCTGACCTCCACCCGGCCGGAATCCATCCCCTTCATCGAGCGCCTGGAGATGGACAGCCGCCAGGTGGCCCTGGCCCACACCGGCGGCCTCTCCGGCCCGCAGCAGGTGGGCATGTGCCTGTTCTCCCTCTTCGAGCTGCTTGACGAAACGTTCGCGTACAAGAAGTCGATCATGGACATCCTCAGGAAGCGCTGGACCGCCCTGTACAAGGCGCTTGGCCTGCCCGAACCCACGGGCGACAACCTGACGCGCTACTACGCCCTGGTCAACATCAGGACCCTGGCGGAGAAGATGTACGGTAAGGAGTTCGCGGCCAAGCTGGTCAAGGGACATTCCCTCGAGTTCCTGTTCCGTCTGGCCGAGCAGCACCAGACCGTCTGCCTGCCGGGCGTGGGCTTTGCCGGACCGGACTGGTCCCTGCGCGTGGCCCTGGCCAACATCGACGAGGCGGCCTGCGCCACGGTGGGCGCCAATGTCCTGGCCGTGCTGGCGGGGTACAGGAAGGAACTCGGCGCTTAGGAACCAGTCGGCTGAATCATCCCGGGCCGGGCATCCGCCGCCACACTGTCCGCACGGTGCGGCGGCCCGCCCGGCCTGCTTGCGCACCCACCTTTTGCTTGACCTCGGTCCGGGTTCGGGACTAGGCAACGCCCATGAACGAAACACTTTGGATAGCTTTTGCCCTGGTGGACCTGTGCATGGTCCTGGTGGTCTACCGGCTCTTCGGCCGGGTGGGCCTCTTCGGCCTGATGGTCTTCAATCTGCTCCTGTGCAACATCCAGGTGCTCAAGACGGTTGAACTTTTCGGCCTGACGACGACCCTTGGCAACGTCTTGTACGCCAGCGTCTTCCTGGCCACGGACCTGCTGAGCGAGTTTTACGGCAAGAAGGAGGCGCGCAAGGGCGTTCTCCTGGGCTTCGTCTCCCTGGTGATGATGGTCGCCTACATGCAGATCGCGCTCTATTTCCAGCCCGCGGCCGATGACTTTGCCCAGCCGCACCTCTCGGCGCTCTTCGGCTTCATGCCGCGCATCGCCCTGGCCAGCATGGCCGCCTATCTCGTGTCCCAGTTGCACGACGTCTGGGCCTTCCACGCAATCCGCGAGCGCACGGGCGGACGCATGCTGTGGCTGCGCAACAACGCCTCCACCATGGTCAGCCAGTTGCTCGACTCGGCCATTTTCTGCACCATCGCCTTCTGGGGGTTGTTCCCGGTCAACGTCTTCTGGGAGATCATGCTCTCCACCTATGTCATCAAGGTGGCGGTGGCCGTGCTCGACACCCCGTTCATCTACATCGCCCGGCGGTTGTTCCGGCGCGAGGGCGCGGATAGCGACGCACAGGACGAGGACCACGCCTCGGCCGACGGGTGGTAGACCGCCCGGAAGCACTGAGAACGGGCCGTTCTGAGCGACCCTTTCGCTATGAAGAGAGAACACGAGGCGGATCATGGGGTCCGCCTCTTTTTGTCCGGTAGTTTTCGCATACCCCGCGTGGGCAAGGAGTCGATCCCATGGTCCTCAGATACATGTTCGCCTGGCTGCCCATGGTGGCCCTGGCCATAGCCAACGGAGCCGCCCGGGAGCTGCTCTACGGTCCTCACCTCCCGGAGCCGGTGGCGGATCAGGTGTCGTGCGTCACGGCCGTGCTGTTGTTCTCCGCCTATGCCCTGTGGCTGGGGCGGCGGTGGCCCCTGGCCTCGTCGCGGCAGGCCGTGGCCGTGGGCGCTGTCTGGCTGGGGTTGACCCTGGCCTTCGAGTTTTCCATGGTGCTGCTGGTGCAGGGCCGTCCCCTGGAGGCGGCGCTGGCCCAGTACGACGTGACCTCGGGCAATCTGTGGGTGCTGGTGCTTGCGGCGGTGGCCGGGCTGCCCTGGGCGGTCCATCGCCTGGGCGCACGGCGTGGGCGGACCGGATAGGTCGCGCTCGCGGCAATTCGTCTGATCGAAATCATCAGGTAAGGAATCCACTCGCGGCGGATGGGGCAAGGGCTTGGGGGCTGGTCTTGGCGGATGGCCCTGCGAGCTGCGCTCCGGGCCATCCGTGCGGGCCGCTATTGGGACGCGGTCTTTTTCTTGAGCAGGGGTTTGTCTATCTTGAACCCGGAGAGGATCGCCTTCATGTCCGCCGTGGAGGCCGGGGTTCCGTGGTAGAGCACATGGACCCGATGCCAGGTGGACCCGTTGGCCTCGCCGGAGTCCACGGTGGTGCGCAGCCCTGCGGCCGTGAGCTTGTCGGCGAGTGCCTGCGCCATTTCCACCTTGCGGAAGGAGGCCGCCTGATAGACGTAATCGAACACGGGTTCGCCGGACTGATCCTGCGTCTTGGCGGGCTCGGGCTTCGCCGGTTCGGGCTTGGCCGTCTGGGTCTCGGCGGGCCTGGGCGTCTCGGCCGGTGCGGGCTTGGTCGCGGGCGGGGCCGGAGGCTCTGGCTGCGTGTCCATGATCATGTCCGGCGACGCCTTGAGCCGTTCCGGGTATTCCAGTTCCTCAGCCGTGAGGATGGTCGGTTTGGTCTGTTCCTCGGCCAGTTGGCCGTGTTCGCTGCCGGGCATGAACTCACCCAGGGGCGGCACGTCCGCCTCGGGTCGGTAGCCCCGGCCGATGAGGATGCCCATGACGAAGAAGAAGGTCAGGGCGAGGATGCCCGCGCCCACGGCGCTGATCATGCCCGGCATGGACAGGGAAAAATCCCATGTCCGGCCGGGCTTGTTCAGCTTCGGAATCTTGACCTTGTGCGGTGTCGTGTTGGTGTCGGCCATGTTTTCCTCGCGCTACATGGATTCGGGAGCGCTGACGCCGAGCAGCCCCAGGCCGTTCCTGACCACGGAGGCCACGCAGCCCAGCAGCATCAGGCGGGCCGAGGCGATGTCGCCCTCGGCAGAGAGAACATGACAGTTGGTATAGTATCTGTGAAGCGTTGACGCAAGCTCCTGGAGATAATTGCTGATCAGGTGCGGGCTCTGGGTCTTGGCCGCGGACTCAACATAGTCCGGGTACTGGTCCAGCAGCCGGAGCACTTCCATGTCGTACTCGGTGTCGAGCAGGGCCAGGGCCTGGCTCGTGGGCGAGGCGGCCTCGATGCCTGCCTCGGCTGCCTTGGCGGCCAGGGAGCAGATGCGCGCATGGGCGTACTGGACATAGAAAACCGGGTTGTCCATGGTCTTCTGCTTGACCAGCTCCAGGTCGAAATCCAGCCGCGAATCAGACTTGCGCGAGAGGAACATGAAGCGGGCGGCGTCGGAGCCGACCTCGTCCACTACGTCCTTGAGGGTCTCGAACTCGCCCGCCCGGGTGGACATGGCCACCGGCTCGCCGTCGCGCAGCAGGTTGACGAGGTTGACTAGGATGACATGGAGCCCGCCCTTCTTGCCCAGGGCCTCGCACGCGGCCATCATGCGCGGGACGTAGCCGTGATGGTCCGCGCCCCAGATGTCCACGACGAGGTCGAAGCCGCGCTTGAACTTGTTGTCGTGGTAGGCGATGTCGGAGGCGAAATAGGTGGTGTCGCCGCTTGATTTGCGCAGCACGCGGTCCTTGTCGTCGCCGAACTGCGTGGAGCGGAACCAGAACGCGCCGTCCTGCTCGAAGCCCAGGCCGCTCTTTCTCAGGTCGGCGAAGGTCTCGTCCACCATGCCGTCGGCCACCAGGCTCTTTTCGGAAAACCAGACGTCGTGGCGCACGCCGAAGGCCTTGAGATCTTCCTTGATGCCGTCGAGGATGTCGCTCATGCCGTGGTTCTTGCAGATTTCCACGGCTTTCGCCTCGGGCAGGTCGATGATGCCTGGGTTGGCGGCCTGCACATCGCGGGCGATGTCGATGATGTAGTCGCCCCGGTAGTAGTCCTCGGGCTCGGCCGGGCCCTTGCCCGCCAGTTCCTTGAGCCTGTACCAGATGGACTGGCCGAGGATGAGCATCTGCCGTCCGGCGTCGTTGACGTAATATTCGGCCTCGACCTTGTATCCCGCCTTTTCCATGATGCGCACCAGGGAGTCGCCCAGGGCCGCGCCCCGGCCGTGGCCGATGTGCAGCGGGCCGGTGGGGTTGGCCGAGACGTACTCGACCTGCACCCGGGTTCCGGCGCCCATGCTCGACGAGCCGTAGGCGTCGCCCTCGTCGCGGACCATGGCCACGGTCTCGTGCCAGAAGGACGGGGCAAAGGTGAAGTTGAGGAAGCCCGGACCGGCGATGTCGATCCTGGCGATGCGCGCGTCGTCCGCCATGGCCGCGGCGATCTCCTCGGCTATGGCGCGGGGCGGTTTGCCCGCCTGCTTGGCCAGCATCATGGCGAGGTTCACGGACATGTCCCCGAACTGCTTGTCCTTGGGCGGCTCGATGACGCCCTTGTCCGGCCATTCCCAACCCTTGGCCGCCAGGACTTCCCGCAGGCCGCTTTCCAAATGTATTTTCGCTCTCATGACTGATTTTTCTCCTTCGGCAAAAGCTCGTGGAGCCCGCTGTAGCACGATTGCCCCCGCAATCCAAGCGAAGAAGAGGAGGTCCCCCCGGTC
>CAMYLL010000169.1 GCA_947259235.1 uncultured Pseudodesulfovibrio sp.
CGGGGTAGATCAGGTCAGGGTTCTTGATCTGGGCGCGGTTTGCCTTGTAGATCATGGGCCACATGAAGGCATCGTTGTACACGTGCTTGTACTCGGCGATCCACCACAGGCACTCGCCCTTGGTGACCGTATGGGAGACCGGCAACGCATCGTACTCGGCCTTGTAGACCTGCATGGGATCAGTCACCACTTCTTCAACGATGACGGTCTTTTCCTCGACCACAACCACTTCGGGTTCGGTCTTCACTTTCTTCGAGCAACCCCAGGCAAAGACAAGGCACATGGCGATTGCGAGTAAAATCAGTTTCTTCATTGGTGGCCTCCTCGGAATTGATTCTCTTTTCAAACGACGCGCAACAGTAGGGTCACGTTTCTATCCTTTTCGCCCAATTATCAATTATTTTCTTTTCTTGCAACACAATTTTACTTTCCGGGTTCTTCTGACTGGCCTGTTCCAGCGCGTGTGCGGCCTCATCCATCCACCCGCCCATGCGCAGGCTCTGGCTGGCCAATACATACATCCGCTCGGATTCCTCGCCGTAGATGGCCCTGATCAACCCGTCGTACTCATCCTTGAAGACACTCCGAACCAGCTCGTTCTGCGAGAATATGTACCGCGCCAACAGGACGTTGTCACTATATCGCTGGAGATAATAGGGCAGAAGCTGGCGGCACTTGGCCATGATGAACCGGATACGCGCGATCTCGCGCTGCATGGATTCCTCTGTCTGGTTCAGGACCTGGAAGAGCTGCTCCGTGATGTCGCGCTCGGAGCCGGTGCTTTCGGTATCGCCCTTGATCAGGGCATGGAACCACGGCGCGTAGTTCTGCTTCTGGTAGGCGTCTTCCTTGAGCTTGATGGTTTCGTGAAAGATGTAGCCGATGGCCCAATCAAGAAAACGCCCGCCCAGCTGGGCGTGGGGGTCGTTGCGAAAGACGTGGTGGGCCGTGTCCTTCATCCGCCACAGCAGCCCCTTGTCCATTTCGTTGCCCACGATGTCCTTGAGCACTTCGAACTCGACGTTGCCGTCGTCGTCAAAAGACGCCATCTGACGCTCAAGCAACTCGCTTCCCTGACAGAAGAACTTGAACAAATCCCGGACGAACTCCGGGTGCTTGGCCTGTATCCACGCTTTCGACATCGCTTGCTCCCTGTCCCGATCCCTACTGCGTCGGGAAGATGACGTCCACCCGGGCCCCGCCGTCGGCCGCGTTGCTCAGGTGCATTTCGACGCCGTGGCTCTCCAGAATGGCGGAAACCAGGGCAAGCCCCAGCCCGGTCCCGGTGTCCTTGGTGGTAAAAAACGGATCGCGCACCTGATCGATATGCTCCGGGGCGAAACCGGGCCCGGTGTCCTGGATGGTCACGTGCAGCCGCCCCTCCTCCCGCGCCGCCCGCAAAAAGACCTGCCCGCCACGTTCCATGGCCTGTAGCGAGTTGGAAATCAGGTTGTAAAAGGCGCGATAGAGCAGGTCCTTGTCGCCCTTGGCCGAAAGGTCGCCGCTGTATTCGCGGTCGATGCTCACGCCCAGCTTCTCGCACTCCGGCTCCATGAACACCGCCACCTGATCGAGCAGCCTGCCCACGTTGACATCGCCCATGGCCGGTTTCTTGGGGCGCGCATAGTCCAGGAACTCGCCCACGGTGCGGCTGAGCCGCTTGGCCTCCTCGTGCAGGGCCTGGAGGATGCGCGTGTGCGGGCTGTCCTCCTTGATCGCCTTCTTGAGTATCAGCTCCGAGCTGGAACAGATAATGCCCAGAGGGTTGCGTATCTCGTGAGCCACGCCCGCCACCATGCGGCCCATGCCCGCCAGCTTTTCCTGCTGCTGCAGCTCGAAGATGAGCTGCTCCTTTTCCCGCAGCTGTTCGTTGCTCAGCCGTTCGGCCCGGCGCAGGACGGCCAGCACCAGGAAGAACAGGACCAGGGAGGTGATCAGCGAAAAGGCGATGACCAGCCGCTCGAAGTTGAGCATGGCCATGAAATCAGGGGTGATGTCCTGGGTGAACTCCAGGATTCCCATGATCGGGTTTTCCGAGATATCGGTCAGCGACCGCTCGGCGCGCAGGGGGTAATAGGCGCGCAGGGTCAGGCTGCCCGGCTTGAGGCTGACGCGGAAGAGCGAGGCCAGCTTGGAGACCTTGGCCAGGATTTCCGGCGAGAAATTGGCCGTCTCCCAGGTCCGGGTGACCATATAGAGCGCACTGCCCTTCGTGCCTACCTCGTCCCTGTCCAGGGAGTAGGTGATGACCCCCTCGGCGTCGTAGATGCGCAGGGAGGTGACATGAAAACCATGGATGGTGGAGCGGACCACCTGGTCCAGGGTCTTTGACTGATCCTCATTGCGCAGGCTGATGCCGCCGTAGCGCATCACCGTGGGCATGACGAACCGGGTGAAGACCTGATGGCTGACGTTCTCCGCAAGCAGGCGGCCGAACTTCTCCTGCTTTTCCAGCAGGGTCCGCTCCGCGTACTTGGAGATGAAAACGGACAGCAGCAGGCTGAACCCGAGAATGATGGCGAACAGACTCCAGGAAATGAACCTGACGAACTGGAGCGGCCTGCTGCCGCCGTCACTGATTTGCGTCAAAGAATTAAAACTCCCGTATGTCCCTTTTCGCCGTCAGGAAGGCGTCGAGCTGGGCCTTTTCCTCGGCCAGCCCGTCCGCGTTCATGCGGGCCTTGGCCAGCCGCTTGCCCAGCTCCACTGCGGGCTGGTCCAGCGGATTGATGCCCATGAGCCAGCCGGTCAGGATGGTGGCCGCGCCGAGCAGCCCGATGAGCTTCCCGGCCTGCCTGGGACCGTCGTTTTCAAGATTCAGCTCCACCAGCGGCACGCCGTTGCCGGAGAGGGCCATGCGCGTGCCCAGACCCTCGGCCTGGAGCAGCTCCCCGAAGTCCCTGCCCCGGACATAGCCGAACTGATCCGGCAGGTCCGAGGGGAACTTGGGCCCGGCGGGCAGGTTCGAGCAGGTCAGAAACAGGCACGCCTTGTTGCGCACGCCGTCCATGAACATCTGGTTGACCGAGTGCTGGTCGGTGACGCCCACGGCCGGAATGGGCTGGCTGCCCTTGCCTTCCTTGCCGAGGGACTCCGCCCACAGCTGTGCGAACCAGTCGCCGAACTTCGCCCAAAGAGGGATATAGGCGAAAAAGATCATCTCATCAAACCCCTTTTCCTGGAGCGCGGCGCCCCATGCGGCCAGCTGGAACGAGGGGTGATCGGCCAGGGCCTCAGCCGTCAGCCCCGGATCGGCCAGAGGGGCCGTGATCTCCAGAGCGCCGGCCATGAGTGCGTCGATATCCATGCCCAGGAACAGGGCCGGGACCAGCCCCACGGCCGAGAGGACCGAATAACGACCGCCGAGGTTGTCTGGCACAGGCAGGCTGGCGATGGAATACTTCTCCGCCTCGCCGCGCAGGAATCCCTGCTTCTCGTCGGTCACCAGGAGCATGTGCTCGAACCAGGCGTCGCCCAGCCGCTTGCGCATCCACTCCTTGAGGATGAAATACTGACCCACCGTCTCTATGGTCCCGCCGGACTTGGACACGGTCACCACCACGGTCTTTTCGGGCGGCAGTTTGGCCAGATACGCCTCCAGGGCGTAAGCGTCCACATTGTCGGCTATCCACAGGCTGGGGCCGTTGTGGCCGGGCTGATCCTGCTGCGGAAAGAACGCCTGCTGCAGGGCGCGGGCACCCAGGGCCGAACCGCCGATGCCAAGCAGCAACATGTGGTCGAAGGTCTTGAGGTAGTCCTTGAGCTGTGCCAGGTCCTCCTTGAGGGCGGCGGCATAGGGCATGGTCAGGAACGGGAGCCTGCCCGCGCCGGTCTCGGCCGTGAGCCGGGCGACCATCTCGCCCGCCCTGGATTCAAAGGCTGCAAGGTTCAGGTTTCCCAAATCCGCGCCGGTCCAGTCGAGTCTGTCTGCCATCATATCCTCCCGAGAGCTGGTCTTTCATGATCGAAACCGTCCTGCGCACACGGCCCGAAGGCATGCCATCGGTGTGCGGGAAGTGTGATAGTATCATCATTCTCACAAAAGGAAAGCTCTCGCAACGGAACAATGCCACACGCACGCCAAAGTCTCACCCAGCCGCCACAGGGCCAGCCCGGAGCTACTCGGGCCGGCCGAAGAGCAGCCGTTGCAGATCGGCCAGGGTCGGACAGGCCCCGGAGTGACAGACCGGGCCGTGACCCAGCCGCCCGGCCTGCTTGAGGCGCACGTCGTGAGCGGCCACCGGGCGCACCTGGCCGTTCAGGTCCACCTCGCCCCAGAAGACCGACATCTCCGGCAGGGGCCGGTCGTAAAAGGAGGAGAGTATGGCTGAAACCACGGCCAGGTCCAGGCCGGGGTCACGCGAGGCAAGCCCGCCGGTGATCTTGGCATAGATGTCATAGCCGCCGAGGTTGAGACGCAGCCGTTTCTCCAGCACCGCCAGCAGCAGGTTGAGCCGGTTGGTGTCGAACCCGAGGGCCGTGCGCCGGGGGATGGACAGGAAGGACTTGCTGACCAGGGCCTGCACCTCCACGGCAAAGGGGCGCTGGCCGTCCACGGCCATGGCCATGGCTGTACCGGACAGGCTCGGGTCGCGCGCGCCGAGAAAGAAGGTGGCCGGGTCCTCCACCACCTCCAGGCCGCGTTCCTTCATGGTGAAGACCACCAGCTCGTCGCTTGGGCCGAACCGGTTCTTGAGCACACGCAGAATCCGGGAAAAATGTTTGCGATCGCCCTCAAGGTAAAGGACGGTGTCCACCATGTGCTCCAGCAGCTTGGGACCGGCGATCTGGCCGTCCTTGGTCACATGGCCCACCAGGATCAGGGTGGTTCCCGTCTTCTTGGTCTTTTCCACCAGCTCGCCGGACACGGCGCGCACCTGGCTGACCGAGCCGGGGATGCCCTCGGCCAGGGGCGAGGCCAGGGTCTGCACCGAGTCCACGATGAGCAGCTCGGGCGGCGCGGGGTCGTCGAGCACGGCCAGGGCGTCCTCGACCCGATTGGTGGCCATGGCCATGAGCCCCGGTCCCAGGAGCCCCAGGCGTTCGGCCCGCCCCTTGAGCTGGGGCAGCGACTCCTCGCCCGAAAGATAGACGGCCGTGTGGCCGAGCCGGGCCTGACACCCGGCCAGCTGCAAAAGCAGGGTGGACTTGCCGATCCCGGGTTCGCCGCCGAGGAGAATGGCCGCTCCCGGCACAAGCCCGCTGCCCAGAAGGGCGTCCAGGGACCCCATTCCCGAGGTCCGCGCGGCCAGGTTCTCCGCCTCCAGATCCTCCAGGAGCCGAGGCCTGTCCTGGGCCGCAGCCGCGCCCACCGGGGCCGAAGTCTTGCGGGCCACGCTCACCGCCTCAAGGGTGTTCCACTCCCGGCACGACGGACACTGGCCCTGCCAGCGCGGAGACTGCGCCCCGCACGAGGCGCACCGATAGGCTTGCTTCGTCTTCATGGGCTATTGCTTCCTCGTCCACTTCTCGCGGCCCGGAATCCCTTCGCCCACTCCGGAAAAAACCCACCGCCCCAGGAACCCGTCTCCCGAAGCCACAAGCACGGTCAGCCCGGTTTCGGCGCCGTCCTCGCTGGAGAAGGACAAGCTCAGGGTCGCGGTGGCCGCATCATACAGCCCCACGCCCACATAGCTGTGGCCGTCCATGAATCCGCGATACTTCCAGGCGTCGCCCCAGGGCTTCAGCTCCACCCATCCCTTGTAGTCGGGCAGATCGCCTGCGTCCCGCCCGGGGTCCCATCCAGCCACCGTGTACTCGCCAGCCAGGTCAGCCCCTTGGGCGCAGACAGGGGCAGGGCTCGCTATAGACAATGAAAAAACAATTATTACAAATAAATATTTCAGTGGATTTTTAATCATTCATCCTCTCCTTGGTCATTGAAGGACATCCTTGAGCGCACCACGGCACGATCCGCCGGACCGCCGAGGGACAGCCGTGTGCAATCGCCGAACGAGCACGGTCCGGGCAGCCTGAGCCAGGCGAAGTATCCCGTCTTTTGCAGGGAAATGTCCAGCCCGGAAAGGATATCCCGGGGCATTTCATGCGGCGCGCCTCGTCAGCCCGTTCGGCGGCCAAGCCACTCTCTCGTCTGGTCGCGGCCGGACAGGCCACGGCAAACAGCCCACCCTTGGACGGGAATTGCAGGTCATGCTATAGGATTTTGAGTTAACACACTGTCTTCGCATTTTGAATAGGCAGGGGTTGAACCTCTCTCTCCGGCGTAATCCTGCCACTTGCGAGCAGGGGCTCTCGTCTTTTGCGGGCAGACTGTCAGCGACA
>CAMYLL010000170.1 GCA_947259235.1 uncultured Pseudodesulfovibrio sp.
TCCATGGACATGTGGTTTCCGCGCCGCGTGTCCTCGATCAGGTCAGCTGCGATGCCGTTGTCATCACGTCCTTTGGCAAACAGGCGGAGATTTTCGAGCAGCTCAAGCCGCATTCCGAAAGGCGCGGATTCCAAATCGTGAGATTCTGATTATGAAACAGATCAATTCCGTTACGCTGCGCTCCGGCGTCACCATCGGTCAGGGACACCCCTGCTTCATCGTTGCCGAGATCGGCAACAATCATCAAGGGGATTTCAATGTAGCAAGGCAGATGATTGACGAGGCCGCCGCCGCCGGTGTGCAGGGCGTCAAGTTCCAGAAACGGGACATGGAGGCGTTGTTGACCCGGGAAGGGCGTGCCGCCCCCTATACAGGCTGCAACAGCTTCGGCCCCACCTATGGCGAGCATCGCAACGCCCTTGAGCTGTCCATCGAGCAGATGGCCGAGCTCAAGGAACACAGTGAATCTCTCGGGCTCGTGTTCTTTGCCTCGGCCTGGGACGAGCCCAGCCTGATCCAGGTGCTCGACCTTGACGTCGAGCTGCTCAAGATATGTTCGGCGGACCTTGTCAACGTGCCGCTGGTGCGCAAATACGCGGCCGCAGACATTCCGGTCATCCTGTCCACGGGCATGAGCTCCCTGGAGGATATTGACGTCGCCCTTGCCGAGATCCGGGCCTGCCACGATGATGTGGTCCTGCTGCACTGCAACTCCACCTACCCCTGCCCTGAGGAGCAGATCGGCCTGCCGGTCATGGACGGGTTGCGCGAGCGATACGGACTGCCTGTCGGCTATTCCGGGCACGAGCAGGGCATCGGTCCCAGCGTGGCGGCCGTGGCCCTGGGGGCTTGCGTTGTGGAGCGCCACTTCACCCTCGACAAAACCCTCAAGGGCACGGACCATCAGGCGTCCCTGGAGCCGGCCGAGCTGGCCAGCATGGTGCGCATGATCCGCGAGGTCGAAAAGGCCATGCGCGTCAAGGGCAAGAAGGTCTTTCCCGAGGAGCAGGCCGCAGCAAAGAAGCTGCGCAAATGCATTGTTTTTTCACGCGATCTGCCGGCTGGCCACGTGCTTGCCGAGGCGGACCTGACAACTCGCAGCCCCCGCGTCGGCGTATCGCCCGTCCACTGGGACGAAGTGGTGGGCGCGACCCTGAACCGCCCGGTCACGCACGAGGAGCCGGTCCAATGGGACATGCTCAGCCCGGTGACCGTGGAGTGCCTGGGCGCGGCGTCATCGTAGGCGTCTCCCGCAGGTTGGGATTGCTCCGTAGAATCAAACGACCGCCGTGCGCCTCCAGCGCGCGGCGGTCTTTTTTGCGGAAAGGATTCGCCAAAGAGTAAAAAATCATTCAATTCCACGCCCGGGAGTGGTAGGCATTACTCACTGTGCAGTTTGCGCAATGGAGGGATCATGAGCCAACAGGACATTCTGCTGGAAACAGGGACAAACGAACTCGAGATAATCGAATTCTTCGTGAACGAAAAAACGGAGAAGGGGACGAGAACCCATTATTTCGGGGTCAATGTCGCCAAGGTGCTCGAAGTGGTCGAGGCGCCGGAGGGGCTGGACGGCTCCGAGGCCGCCGCTCACCCGAGCTTTCTGGGGACCATTCCCTTGCGCGATCTCATCCTGCCCGTGGTCGACCTCAGCGTCTGGCTCAACGTCAAGCGGGAGAAGAACGTCAACGAGCCGATCATCGTCACCGAGTTCAACGCTATGATCACCGGGTTTCTGGTCTCCGGGGTGACCCAGATCCACCGCGTCAACTGGAAGGACGTGGAGCCGCCGAGCAAGTACGTGGCCAGCATGGACACAAATTGCATCACCGGGACAGTGCAGATTAACGACCGTTTCGTGCTCATGCTTGATCTGGAGCAGATGCTGGCGGACCTGGACAGCTCCAACAGGAGTCAGTCCGGGCAGGTCGCCGTGGTTTCCGATGAGCGTTACCGCGCGCTGGTGGCCGACGATTCGACCTCCGTACGCGAGCTGCTCAGAAAAAATTTCTCCGATGCCAACTTCGAAGTGACCGTCGTGGGCGACGGCCTCGAAGCCTGGGACAAGCTCCAGGCCATAAAGGCCAAGGCTCACGAGGAGGGGCAAAGCCCGCTTTACTACCTCGACGCCGTGGTTTCGGACATCGAGATGCCGCGCATGGACGGCTATACCCTCACCAGAAAGATCAAGGAAGACCCGGTCCTCAAGGTGTTGCCCGTGACCCTGTTCTCTTCGCTCATTTCCAAGGGCGTGGAGCACAAGGGCAAAGCGGTCAAGGCGGATGCCCAGGTGACCAAGCCCGAGTTTCACGGCTTGACGGAAAAGGTCATTGATCTGATCAAGCGGTACAAAGCCGAGGCTTCTGTCTAGCGCATTTTCCGAGCCGTTGCCGTTCTTGCCGGTGCGGATTTTCCGTTGATTCCATTCAGGCGGACGTCCATCTGTTCCGGCTGTTCTCCAGTTATCTCTTGTACCCATGCCGCTTCACGCCTCAGCGAATGACAGTAAGGGCGCTGAGCGGGCGTGGTCGGTCGTGCTGCCCGGATGCGGAAGGGGTGGTGGTTTCGGCTGGTTGGAAACAGTCACACCAGCTGTAACCTAAGGCCTTTGAATATCATTCATTGATTATCATTTCTGTTGAGCCGTGAAGCGCTATGGAGCGTTACAGGGTCGCTTCGCCAAGGGCCTCGCGCAACGTACTGATTCCGCACGAGTGGCGCATGATGACGGGGACATCCTTTCCTCGCACCGCAGCCAGGACGTCCTTGCGCGCCTTGTGGGACACCTTGTTGGTGAAGAGGACCACAAAATCCACAGTCCCCAGTGAGCCGGAGATGGTGCGCTCCTTTCCCGTGTAGCATTTGAGCTTCACACCACTCTTCTGGGCCTCAGTCATATATTCACGTTTGAGTCTGTCCATCCCGCCGATCAGCGCTGCGCACATGTTGGCTCCTTTTGTTGATAGTGAAAATCGTTTTCAATTAATACCGATGACGTTGCCCTGTGTCAACGTCAAAGATGCGTGGTGCGCAACGGTGATCGTTCCGCTTCCTGGCTCAGCCGTCGCTGCGGTCTGGCTTGAGCGTGTCCCGCAGGGATTTTCCGTCGTGCCATGCGCGCCCCACCTGGGCTCCAACGGCCCAGTAGCGGTTGTCGGGCATGGTCAGCGTGAAGGGGCGGACCTTTTCCACGTCCACGTATCCGTCAGTCATGTATTCCTCCCTTGTCCATGTGGCGGCCAATTCGCCCAGAAACAAGGTGTTCGTAGGCAGGTCCACTGTCTGTATCACGTCGAACTCCATGGAGATCGGACATTCATCGATAAGTGGCGCGAACTGAAGCACTCCGCGTTGCACATTGAAGAGGCTGGACTTGTCCGTCCTTTTACCAGAGATCAGGCCAACATAATCCGTGACTTCGACCATGTCTGTTCCGGGTGTGTTCAGACTGAACTGGCCGGTGTCGCGAATGGCCGCATTGCTGGCGTGGCCTGCGTTGACTGCGATAGCCATGATGCAGGGCGAGTAGTTGACCCGGGTCACCCAGGCCAGGGCCATGAAGTTTGGCCTGCCTGCGATCATGGTACCGAGGATGGTTTGCGGTTCCGGCAGGATGAATCCATTCCGCCCGATGTTGATGCGTTCAGTCATGACGTGGACTCCTTTGGTTGTCATTGTTTCATGCGCCTGACTCGATTGCCCTCGTCTCCGTGCGGCATCGGCTTGATCGGGGACGAGGGGTTCCACCATTCCTGCGGGGTCTAGGGCTTGAGCCTGCGGGCTCCCTTTCCGAGAGAGAACGTCGTGCGTGGTGCAGGTGTTGAGCTCCAACTGCAGGCCCTGAGCCCCAAGAGCTGCCGCCCGGGTATGCATCCGTCCCGGTCTTGCGGCAACCGTTCTTGAAGCGGATGCTTGCCAGTGACAGCCTTGGGCGATAAAGATTGCTTGTACATACAATAGCGATCTTCCATGGCAAGGCCTTCGGCGCAGGCCGGGTGTTCATGGACGCCTCCGTCTTTCCTGGAGGCCAATTTTGGGTTGCCCGCTGTTTTTCATGATTGGTCCGGTATTGGCGTCATTTGGCTTGAGGAGCATGAAACAACTGCGATCAAGCAGGACAACGGAGCAGGCATGTCTTGCCAGGCGGCAAGAAGTCGCTGATGTTCGCCGTGTCTTTCATGCGTTTCCTTTTCACCCCGTCGCCTGTCATTCCTGGCCCTATGATTGCGCCTAGCGTGCCATTGCCCGGTCTGAGAATCAAAGGCTGCCCGTCTGTCGGCAAGTATTCAGACCGATCGTGTCATGGTGCAGCCGTGGCGTGCTTGCGAAGATCGGCCCGAGGGCTGCCCCCCTGCGCACTGCGACAGACGGCTTTCCCACGAACCGGCCTGTCGGCCCACTTTATAGACGTTGCTTGTACATACAACAATTAAACGTGCGATTCAAATGGTGCGGGCAGGCGGGACTGCCCGCGTGTGTCAGGCCAGATCGTCAAGCCGTTTGTTGGCCTGGTCGATGTCGCTGGTCAGCTCGATCCCTGACTTTTCACCGAGAATGGCGGAGTAGTCGAGGTAGAGGGACTTCCACGCCTGGGCTATGGGCTCGCTCAGGGCCATGCCCGCCGAGGTTGGGTAGAGCCTGACTGTCTTGCCCTTGTGTTCGCGCTGGACAAGGTCGCGGTAGGCGAGGCTGTCGGCGAATCGGGTCAGCGTTGACGGAGCCAGGCTCAGGTGCTCTGAAAGCTCCTTTTGCGTGATGCCCGGCTGTTCGTTCACCAGCATGAGCATGAAGGCGTGGGACGGTGACAGTCCGGTTCCCTTGAACGCCTTGTCTGCCATCTTGCCCATGTTTCGGGCAAGGGCGTTGGCCGTGAAGTAGAGACACTCGTGCATGTAGGTGGAACACTGGGTCATGACGCCTCTCTTTGTTGTTTGTACATACAAATACAGTGGGGCGGGCCAGGTGTCAAGCTGGGAAGGCGGGCGAAGCCTTGGTGAAGGGGCCTTTGGCTGTGATGGCGTTGGTTGTTGGTGCGTGCGGACCGTTGATAGGAGTGGAGTGAGGGGCCGGGCGCTGACAGGAGTGGAGTAAGGAGCCGGGACCCTTGACAGGAATGGAGCAGGGGGCTGGGGAGTGGGCGCGGCGGCAGGGCCGGAGGGCCGGTTTGTTCTCTGGGGAGTAAGGTGGTGTCGGGCTACCGTTCCTCCACGGGCTCCCATGACGCGCCCTCGGCGTCCACCTCGGGCAGGGCGCACGGTGTGCTGGGTGCGACCCTGTTGCCCTTGCCCTTGTCTATGAGGACGGGCGCGGCGCCGATGATCACGTTGACGTTGCCGCCCATGAGCACTTGGCTCTTGATTCCAGTGAAATCAGTCAGATCGGTCCAGGCAAAGGTGTTGGCAGAGGCCTCAAGGGTCTCGAAGGGGTAGCAGTAGAGGGCGTAACGCGACTCGCCGCGGACCCTGTTGTTGGCGAAGAATCCGCGCGAACCGGTCTGGACCATGCCGCGCGCTTCGGAGCCACCGGCCATGACGATGTCGTTGCATGTTGCCACAATGTCGTTTGCATAGAGTAGCAGCCCGGTGGAAGCGTCGCCCCGCGCCTCGATGCGGTTGTTGGTGATGCAGGGGCGGCTGTTGCGCGAGAAATCCACGCCGCCGGAGGTATCGAAGTACCATCCGGCCACGATGCCGTTGGGGCCGTATTTGTGTGGATATTCGATGCCGGTGTCCGGTGTCATGATCCGGTTGCCGTCGATGGTAATGGTCCCCTGGCCTTTGTCGTCCATGGCGTTGTCCAGAATCTCTATGCCGTTGCGCGAGGCCTTGGTGATCAGGTTGTCCCTGACGGTCAGGTCCGCGCCCCAGGTCCAGTCCGCCAGGACGCCGTAGCCTGCGGTTTTCTCCGGTTGGTCGGTGGACATGTAGAAGCGGTTGTCCTCGATTCGTATGGTTGCGGCGCGCTTGATGCCTTTGGCCGGGGAGTCGAGGCGGTTGCCGATCACAACGCCCGCCTGGAATGCGAGCGTGTCGCCGTCGGCCCACTTGATGGCCAGGTCCTGCGCCATGACCCGGGACACGGTGCAGCCGCGAACGTCGAGGCCGCCCACATGGGGGAAATGAAGGGGGGTTCCCTTGGCTCCCTCGAACCGGATGGTGCGCACGGCCACCAGCGGCCCCTTGCCCGCAGGCGGGGCGCCCCTGACGGGCAGGGGGGAGTAGAATGTCCAGAAACCGCCGATGATCCGTGTGAGCGGCTCGCCCACCTCGTCGGCTTCGC
>CAMYLL010000171.1 GCA_947259235.1 uncultured Pseudodesulfovibrio sp.
ATCGGCGCGCTGCCCTGGCTGCTCCAGAACGTGGACGTTCCGGTCTACGGCAGCCAGTTCACCCTCGGGCTGGTGGAGAACAAGCTGCGCGAGCACGACCTGGAGCGCTGGGCCGACCTGCGTCCCGTACGGCCCTATGACCGGGTGCTGCTTGGCGACTTCACCTTCAATTTCTTCCCGGTCTGCCATTCCATCATCGAGGGCTACGGCCTGGGCATCGAGACGCCTGTGGGCCGCGTGGTCCATACCGGCGACTTCAAGATAGACCGCAACCCCCTGGGCGGGCACGCCACGGATCTGGCCGCCTTCCGCAGGTTTTCGGAGCCGGGCGTGCATCTCATGCTCTCGGACTCCACCAACGTGGAGCGGGAGGGGTTCGCCCTGACCGAGCGCGAGATCAAGGTCAGCCTGCGTGAGATTTTTTCCACGGCCAAGGGGCGCATCCTTGTTTCGCTCTTTTCCAGCCATATCCAGCGGATACAGGAAGTCTTCGACCTGGCCGACGCCGAGGGCCGCAAGGTGGCGGTTTCGGGCAAGAGTCTGCTGCGCAATATAGAGCTGGCCCGCGACCAGGGCCACCTGCGCATCCCCAAGGGCACGTACATCGAGCTGGACCGGCTGGACGAGTTCGGCGACAGCGAGCTGGTGCTCCTGGTCACCGGATCCCAGGGCGAGCCACTGGCCGCGCTCTCGCGCATGGCCCTGGGCGAGCACCGCCAGATCACGGTCAAGCCCGACGATCTTTACATCCTTTCATCCCGTTTCATTCCGGGCAACGTCCGGGCCATCACCCGGGTCATCAACAACCTCTACCGCCTCGGGGCCGAGGTGCTCTATGAGAAGATGCACGGCATCCACGCCTCCGGCCACGCCCACGCGGGTGAGCTGACGCTCATGCTCGAGACCGTGCGGCCCAAGTATTTCATCCCGGTGCACGGCGAATACCGGCATCTGGTCAAGCACGGCCGCCTGGCCGTCGACTGCGGCGTGGAGGAGGAATGCTCCCTGGTCATCGAGAACGGCCAGCCTCTCGTCTTCGAGGAGGACGGCTCGGTGCGCTACGGCCAGCCCTTCAGGGCCGAGAAAATCCTGGTGGACGGCAAGGGCGTGGGCGACGTGGGACAGAGCGTGCTCAAGGAGCGCCAACTGCTGGCGGGCGAGGGCATGGTTATCGTGGTCCTGGTGGTGGACGAAGCCACCGGGGAGATCAGCATGGGCCCGGACATCATGTCCAAGGGGTTTGTCTTCGAGCAGCAGTACATGCACCTGCTCGACGACGCCAAGTGCATCGTGCTCGACGTGCACGAGAACATCGCGCCCGGCGATACCACCAAGCTCAAGGAGCGCATCCGTTCCGCCCTGCGCCGGTTCTTCCGCAAGGTGCTGGGGCGCGATCCCGTGGTGGTGCCGCTGGTCATTTCCATCTAGACGCCGCGCAATATCCAAGGCGCTGGACTTCACGTCCTGCGTAGGCTAACTATTTCGACACGCTGTATGAATTAAACGTTGTTCACGAGGATATCCCGATGAAGAAAATGTTGTTGCTTGCCATGGTGGTCGTGCTCGGGCTGACGCTGGCCGGATGCGGCGGACAGAAGAACGAGCTGGACACGGCCCTTGCCCTGACCAAACAGGGAGACTGTGCCGGAGCCGCTCCGTACCTTGACGACACCGTGGCCCAGCCCGATGGCATATGGGACCTCGCTTACGCCTTTTTCCTCAAGGGCCAGTGCGCCCGCAAGGCGGGCGATGCGGCCGGAGCCTATGAGAATTTCTACGCCGCCAAGATCGTGACCTGCTACGCCGTTTCCGTGAGCACCGGGCATGAGGATCTGAACACCTATGCGCGCAGCGACTACTGCGAGCGGGTGATTCCGGATATACTTTCGGAGTTGGCCCCGGATGTCGGCGCGGACAGGATCAAGGCCATTGAGGCCAAGGTCAACAGCGCGCTCGACGCCCGCTACATGGAACGGTTCGCCACCAAGAAATAGTGACCGATTGAAACGCCCCGCCTGTCGGGGCGTTTTGCTGTGCCGCGCCGGGTGGCTGCGCTGCCCGCCCGGTCAATCGCCCCGCAAGGGAGGAATCCATGCCGCTCAAGGACTACTCGGAGATCATTGAGAGATTGCAGAGGGGGCTGGGCAAGGGATTTGCCGAGGAACCCTGGATTCTGAACATGGCTGGCAAATCCATCGCCTGCAAGATAGACCATCTGCACTACCTAGCCGTCATGCCCGCCTTTGTCGATCAACTGGGCAGGCTGGGCGGGGTGTTCCCCGATCAGGTGACCGAGGCCCTGGTCCGCACGGGCAACTTCATCACCAAGGCGCCGGAGCGCAACCCCATCCTGCCGCTCACCGTGAGCTGGGGCGGGCGGGCCGTCACTATCGGCGCCGCCTTTGTGGACGCGGACTTCATCGACCGCGCCGTCAGGACATATGGCGGTCTGCACACGCCTCTCAATCTTTCCGATCTGCGCATAAGCAGTGCCGACCGCGAGCGCGTGGAGGCGTTCTTCGAGGACAAGACGCCGCCCCAGGCTCTGGTGTATTTCTAGGTTTTTTCGAGATAGCGAAAAATGAGCCCCGTGCGCATCATGCGCACGGGGCTTTTCGTGTCGTGTCGGTCGGTGCGGGCTAGACTTCCGTGAACCGCTTCCGCAGCATGATGTCGAGGATGGTCCGGTCGGTCTGGACCATGCCGTCCACGGCAAGGGTTCCGATGTTGCGCATGGTGTCTTCGGACGAGTCGCCGATGATGCCGTCGGTGGAGTGGACGTTGACCCCGTGCAGGGCGAAGAGGGCGGCCTGGACCGCCGTGCCCGCCGCGGTGGAGAGCTTCAAGGCGCAACCTGCCTTGGCGCCGTCGCAGATGATGCCCGCCAGGTCTTCGAGCAGGTTCTTGATGGCTCCGGCGATGTGCGTGGCGTCGCCGCCCAGCAGAAAGGTGATGCCCGCCGTGGCCCCTGCACCGGCGGCCACGGAGCAGCCGCAGATGGCGGAGAGCCTGCCCGTGTGCGCCTTCACGAAGGCGGTGACGATGTGGGACAGGGCGATGGCTTCGAGCACGGTCTTCTCGTCCGCGTCGTCGATGAAATCCTTCACCGCCCAGATGGGCAGGATGGCGGTCAGTCCATGGTTGCCGGACCCGGCCGAACTCATGGCCGGAAGGGGCAGGCCGGACATGCGGGCGTCCGCAGCGCTGGAGGCGAGGATGCGCGCCGCAAGGATCATGTCCTTTTTGATCAGCCGCTGGCGGACCAGCCGCTCCAGGGTCTTGCCCACCCCGAGCCCCAGGCCGAACTTGAGCCCCTGCTCTGACAGGCGCATGTTGACGTCGACGCCTTCGCGCAGGAAGGCGAAGTCCGCCGCGTCAAGCTCGTCGGTCAGGGCGATGAGGTCCGTCAGCGAGAGGCCCTTGAGCCATGCCTCCATGACCGCCAGGGTGCTGTGGCCGTCCTCGTTCTGCTCACGCAGCAGCGGGCTTTGTACGGGCGCGCCGTTGAGTGTGAGGCTGGTGATGTTGTCGTGCAGGCCCTCGATGACGCATTCGGCCACGTCGTCGCCGCGTCGGACGATGTTTTTGACGTACAGGCCGTGCCGGTCCTTGAGCAGGGATACGGTGATCTTGCCTGCGGCCAGCGCCGCCTTGGCGGCGGTCACATGGGCATCGGCAATGGGCCGCAGCACTTCAAGGCGCAGGGACGGGTCGCCCCCGGCCGCGCCCAGGGCGGCGGCCATGTCCAGGCCCGAGAGCCCGCCCGTGCCGGGGATGGAGACCGCCAGACCGTTCTTGTACACATTGGGATCAAGGGAGAGCTCGATGGAATCGAACCCGTTGCCGGGCAGCACGGACATTGCCGCCGCCGCGCCCAGGGCGATGGCCACAGGCTCTGTACAGCCCAGGGCCGGAGCCACCTGCAGTGTGAGAACGTCCTTGACGGTAAACGACATGGTTACTGGCTCCGGGTTGTGCTCTTGGGACAGTTGCTGCTCAGGTAGCACACTTCACAGCCGCCCGAATAGGGGTAGGGCGTGAGGACCGCGTATTTGCGGTTGATGGTTCCTTCCTGGTTCCAGGTCAGGTCCAGCTCCTTAAAGGCGCCGAGCACGCCGTCGCCCGGCCGGGGCAGGGGGGCGCAGTTGCCGTCGGAAAGCTCGGGCACGAATCCCTGGGCCGCGCTCATGACCATGGTGATTGCCAGGGCGTGGAAGAGCAGGCCGTGGGTGGGCGAGTCCTGCCAGATGCCCTCAATGGTGTCGTCCACGCTCTGGTCCAGGTAGATGAGCAGGAAGCTGCCTTCGCCTTCGGGATTTTCGAGCTTGTACGCCTTGATGCTTTCTTTGGCCCATTTGTCCCAGAAAGGTTCGAATTCATCCATGAGCTCATGGTCGATACGCGTTTCGCCCGCTATCTCCATGAAATAGACGATGTCGAACTCGGGCTGGGGCGTCAGGGGGGTGATGGTGTATTTGGACATTGGTTATCTCCTGAAAATGGTGTCGAAGGACATTGTGGATACCCGTTTTCCGCTTTGTGCTCAAGTTATACCGCAGCATCCGTTGCGTTCGGCGTTGAAATGGGGTTAGATAATGATTACGTGGAACTATCATGTCGTGGAGGGATTGGCTCCCTCGCGCTGAGAATCCGGAGAATCGATGCCAAAGACCAAAAGGCCGCCTGTGAAGCGAAAGCTCCGAGGCCCCAACGTGCGCTACCTCTTCCTCGCCGTGCTCATCGGCGTCCTGGCGGGATACGGCGCGGTCCTGTTCAAGTTTATCCTCAAATACATGCAGTGGCTGTTCTACCAGAATACCGGTGATTTCATTGCCATTGCCGACTCAACCCCCCTGTGGATGAAGATATCCATGCCCATGGTGGGCGGGGTGGTGGTCGGGCTTGTCGTCAGTTTTTTTGCCAGCGAAGCCAAAGGACACGGCGTGCCCGAAGTCATCCAGGCCATTGCCCTGCGCGGCGGGCGCATCCGCATCCGTGTGGCGGCGGCCAAGATATTCGCCTCGGCCGTGACCATCGGCTCGGGCGGCTCGGTGGGCCGGGAGGGGCCCATGGTCCAGATCGGTTCGTCCATCGGCTCCACCGTAGGCCAGCTGTTCAAGGTTCCGGGCGTGAACATGCGCACCATGGTCGGCTGCGGCGCGGCCGCGGGCATAGCCGCCACCTTCAACGCGCCCATTGCCGGGGTGCTCTTCGCCCTTGAGATCATCATCGGCGATTTCGGGCTACTCCAGTTCTCGCCCGTGGTCCTGGCCTCCGTCACGGCCACCACGGTTTCGCGCTACTACTTCGGCGATTTTCCCAGCTTCGCCATTCCCGAGTATTCCATCGTTTCCATGTGGGAGTTCTTCCTCTATCCGATCCTTGGCGTGGTTACCGGTCTGGTTGCGCTGACTTTCACCAAGGTGCTCTACCTCTTCGAGGATGGCTTCGAGGCCCTGCCCATCCCGGAGTGGATCAAGCCCGCCATCGGCGGCGGCCTGCTGGGCTGCGTGTTCGCCGTGTTTCCCGAGGTATTCGGCGTGGGCTACGGGGCCATGAACCTTTCGCTGACCAACGGCATGGCCATGGTTCCCCTGTTTCTCCTGATCTGGGTCAAGATCCTGGCCACCTCGCTGACCCTTGGCTCGGGCGCTTCGGGCGGCATCTTTGCGCCGTCGCTGTTCATGGGCTGCATGGCGGGCGGCGCCTTCGGCCACGCCGTCCATTCCCTGATGCCCACCCTGACGGCCCAGCCCGGGGCCTATGCCCTGGTGGCCATGGGCGGGCTGGTTGCGGGCACGACCTATGCTCCCATGACCGCCATACTGATAATCTTCGAGCTGACGGGCAACTACTCCGTCATCCTGCCGCTGATGCTGACCTGCATCACGGCCACGGTCATGAACTCTTCCATCCAGCCCGGCTCCATCTACACCATCAAGCTGTTGCGGCGCGGCATCGATGTGGAGGCCGGGCGTGATCGGCTCCTGCTCGAACGCATGGTGGTCAAGGAGGTCATGACCCGCGATCTGGTCACCATCCCCGAGAGCATGCCCCTTGAACGGATCATCTGGACCTTCAAGACGGAGAACGCGCCCTACCTGCACGTGGTCAACGACTCGGGCCAGTTCTCGGGCATCATCTCATTCAGGGACATCCGGGCGGTGCTCCACGAGGAGGGCTTGCAGCAGCTGATCATAGCCGACGATCTGGCCACGCACGATCCGGTCACGGTGACCATGGACGATAC
>CAMYLL010000172.1 GCA_947259235.1 uncultured Pseudodesulfovibrio sp.
GATGGTCCGCATCCTCTCCAAGGTCACCGGCTTCAAGCTGAAGCAGATCTACGAGCTGTTCCCGTCCGGCCCCGGCAAGGGAGCCTGTAAGATGGCTGGCCTGCCCAAGCCCACCGGCTGCGTCTAATCCGCAACCGAGCTTGACAACCAAAGGGTGGGAGCGAAAGCTTCCACCCTTTTTGTTGGCTCGGGACGTCGGAAAATGGCGTGCGCGTATTGCAGCGCGCGAAGAGCGGGGAAAACATCGTTTTTTCTCTTGCCAATCCATGGGGCGCTGAGTATAAGACCGAGTTCCACGCAATAAATATGACAGGAGAGCGTCATGAAAAACGATATTCATCCCACGACTTACAAGGCCAAGTTTCGTTGCCACTGCGGTTACGAGGCTGAATTGACGACCACCAAGGGCGAGTCCCTTGAGGTCGAAATCTGCTCCAACTGCCACCCGTTCTACACCGGCAAGCAGCGCTTCGTTGACACCGCCGGTCGTATCGATCGCTTCCGCAAGAAGTATGCGCAGTTCGGAAAGACCACGGCTGACAAGTAGCTGTTTTTCGGCGAAAGCCGCACCATATGCCTTCGTTGGGAGTTTCTCCTGCGGAGGCATATTGTTTTGCTGACTTCACTTTACAAACGCCTGAGAATTCTTAATTCTAATCCGGCTGGGAGCGGCGGCTTGGCTGCTGCGGCGCGGGGCAAATAATTGCCCCCTACGTGAACACCGGAGGGTAGTTGCTTGAATAAACTGGGACTCCTGGCCTTGGCTGCGCCACAGGCCGTAGGTGGGCAGGCTGTTATCGAAGGCGTCATGATGCGCGCCAGCGATACCCTTGCCATTGCCATCCGCAAAGCTGACGGAACCATCGCCACCGAGGTCCGCCCGTGGTTTACCCTTGTCCGTCACCCGTGGCTCAAGAAGCCTTTTCTGCGTGGATTCCCGGTGCTCATGGAGACGATGGTCAACGGTATCAAGGCTCTCAACTATTCCGCCATGCAGGCCGCTGATGATGACGACGAGGAGAGCGGTGAGCTGACCGCCTGGCATCTTGTCCTTACCATGGTGCTGGCCTTGGGGGCCGCGCTCGGTCTTTTCGTTGTCCTGCCGCACTTCTTGTCAGTGGGGATGGAGTTCATGGGCTGGGCGGGCGATGTGGACTCCCTGAGCTTCCACCTCTGGGACGGCGTCATAAAGATGGCCGTCTTCGTGGGCTATATCCTCGCCATTTCCTACATCCCGGACATTCGTCGCGTTTTCCAGTATCACGGGGCCGAGCACAAGGTCATCTGGACCTGGGAGGCGGGCAGTCCTCTCTCTGCGGAGTCTTCCCGTTTGCACAGTCGGCTGCACCCTCGGTGCGGAACGGCATTCCTGCTTTTCGTGCTCGTGGTATCCATCCTTCTCTATGCCATCCTGGTTCCCTACATCCTGACGTTCTACTCGCCTGAGAATTTTGTTTTCAAGCATCTCTATATCGTTGGAATGAAATTGTTTCTCATGATCCCGGTTAGTTGTGTTGCCTATGAGATGATCAAATTTGCAGGGAAATACAGCGGAAATATCGTCTGCAAGATGATGTGCTGGCCCGGAATGATGATGCAGCTTTTGACGACCAAGGAGCCGGACGACAGTCAGATAGAAGTGGCCATTGCCGCGTTGCGGTGTGCCGTTAACGCCGAGGAGTGCTGATCATGTTCGGCAAGCTTGCAGATATTGAAGTCAAATACGAGAAGCTGGAGCAGGAACTATCCCAGCCGGATATTTTCAACGACCAGGACCGCTACAAGAAAATTTCGAAGGCCCATGCCGACCTTTCCGATGTTGTCATGCTTTATCGCGAATACAAGCAGTGTTCGAAGGATATTGCGGACAACGAGGAGATGCTTCACGATTCGGATCCCGAGATTCGCGAGATGGCTCGCGTCGAGATGGATGAATCCCAGGAGCGACTCCATCAGCTCGAGGCGCGGCTCAAGGTCCTGCTGCTGCCCAAGGATCCCATGGATGACAAGAACATCATCCTTGAAATCCGCGCTGGCACGGGCGGCGACGAAGCGGCGCTCTTTGTGGCTGATCTCTATCGTATGTATACCCGATATGCCGAAGCCAACCGTTGGAAGGTGGAGGAGATGAGTTCCAGTACCACCGGTTCCGGCGGACTCAAGGAAGTCATCGCTTCCATTTCTGGCGACAAGGTTTACAGCAAGCTCAAGTACGAGTCCGGAACGCATCGCGTGCAGCGTGTGCCGGCCACCGAATCCCAGGGCCGCATCCATACATCCGTCGTCACCGTGGCCATCATGCCCGAGGCCGAGGAAGTGGATATCCACATCAAGCCCGAGGAGCTCCGTATCGATGTGTTCCGTTCCTCCGGGCCGGGCGGCCAGTCGGTCAACACCACCGACTCAGCCATTCGCGTTACCCATGTGCCCACCGGCATGATAGTCATCTGCCAGGACGAGAAATCTCAGCACAAGAACAAGGCCAAGGCTTTGAAAGTGTTGCGGTCCCGCCTGTTGCAGTTGGAGCAGGACAAGGCCAAGGCTGAAGAGGACGCCACCCGTCGCAGCCAGGTTGGCACTGGCGACCGGTCAGAGCGAATCCGCACCTACAACTATCCTCAGGGACGGGTGTCAGACCATCGGATCAACCTGACTCTGCATAAGTTGCCCCAGATCATGGAAGGGGAGTTCGACGATCTGACTGACGCCCTGATAAGCCATTTCCAGGCGGAATCCCTCAAGCGACAGGGCGACTAGGTCGACTGCGGGTCTGGCCTGTTCACCAACCTTTTGCTTTCCAGGGTTCGGCATGGGCATCACGGTCTCGGATATACTCAGGCAGTGCGAGGCCGATCTGCGGGAAGTAGATTCGCCGCGCCTCAGTGCGCAGTTGCTCGTGGGTGAGGTTCTCGGTCTGTCGCGCTTGGGCCTCGCTCTCGATCGCGAGCGGGGCCTGACCGACGGAGAGCATGAACGCATTCAGTCTCTGGTGCGTCGTCGGGTTTTCGGTGAACCGGTTGCATATATTCTGGGTCAAAAGGAATTCTACGGGTTGGACTTCATGGTCACACCTGATGTTCTCATTCCGCGCCCAGAGACAGAACACATTGTCGAAGCCGTTGAAGAGCGCTTTGCGCCCGAGGCGGCTTTTCGATTTGCAGACCTCGGTACAGGGTCCGGCATTCTGGCCGTCACTCTTGCTCATCTTTTTCCCGATGCCACGGCTGTCGCGGTCGACAAAAGCCCAGGCGCACTGAAGATTGCCCGTAGTAACGCACGGTTGCATGGCGTTCTGGATCGAATCTCCTTTGTACTTGGTGACTTCACTACATCGCTTCTTGATCCTGCGGCATTTGATCTCATTGTATCAAATCCCCCCTATGTTACCGAACGAGAATATGAAGAGGCCAGCGGTGAAGTGACGGATTTCGAGCCTGTTGAGGCGCTGGTCAGCGGGGCAGACGGGCTTGATCATATACGGGCCATGTTGCCCCTTGTGTATCGCGCGCTCGTTACCGGTGGGCTTTGTCTCATCGAGATAGGCTGCGGGCAAGGGGCGGCGGTACAGATTATAACGACTGATGAGTGTCCGGGATTCAGGTGCGTTACGATCATAAAGGACCTTGCCGGACATGATCGTGTGGTTTTATTGCAAAAAACCTAATCGCAAAAAAGCAACATATTCACGATGTCGTTGTTGTAAAAAAACAAATATTTGCGAGATTGCCACACTTCTCTAGAATTTTTTTAAATTAATAAATACTGTAAAAACAAGCTTTTACCGCTGAACCTAGAAGTGGCACTGTTCTTGCTTTAGGTATTGTGACTATACCGGAGGAACAATGCTACAGACCACCATACACAAGACAGTGCGATGCACGGGAATCGGTCTCCACAGCGGAAAGCAGGTGGAGTTGGTACTTCGTCCTGCTGCCGAGGATACCGGAGTCCTTTTCTCCCTTCGCAGCGATTCCGGCTCTACCTTTCTGTCTCCCGCTCCGTCTTTGGTCGTCGAAACCGGTCTTGCAACAGTGCTTGGCGACGGTCACCAGACAGTCGCCACCGTTGAGCATCTGCTCGCCGCCGTCAGCGGTATGGGGATCGATAACATTCACATCGAAGTGACGGGCAGGGAGCTGCCCATCATGGATGGCAGTGCAGCTTCCTTCGTCTACCTGCTCAAACAAGCCGGACTTCGCAAGCTCGACAAGCCCCGCACCGTCATGACCGTTAAAAAGCCCATCGAGTTTGAACAGGACGGCAAGTATATCAAGGCGCGTCCTTACAACGGTTTCCGCGTTGATTACACGATAGAGTTCGCACATCCCCTCATTGGCACCCAGCGGATGGAACTCGAAATCACTCCCAAGAATTTCGTCACCGAGATAGCCAAGGCACGTACGTTCGGTTTCCTCAAGGAAGTCGACTATCTGCACGCCAACGGACTGGCTCTTGGCGGCTCGCTCGATAACGCCATCGTTTTGGACGAGTATGGTGTCCTCAACGCCGAAGGGTTGCGCTTCAAAGATGAATTCGTTCGTCACAAGCTGCTTGATTTTGTCGGCGATATGGCCGTATTGGGCGCGCCTTTGCATGGACATTTCGAGGTTTTCGCCTCCGGACATGCCATGAACAATGCCTTCCTGCGTCACCTGGATGAGAACAAGGATATCTATCTTGAGCCCGTGACCCTGCCCTTACCCGAAGCGGCAAGAGTCACTTCGCGGACCGAGAGCCTTGTTCCTGTGGCTGCGGTTTAAGCGCTGCTCCGAATATACTTGCGACGGGATCGTCGCGAAAAACCCGCTCTCAAGCGGGATTTTCGCGTTTAGCGAGTAAACATGAACTCTGCCAGAATCCCGCCATGTTCGCCTTGCGGCAGTTTGGCGACGCCCAGACACTCCACATCAATGCATGGCAGACCGAAAGAGAGTGCGAGCAGAACCTTTTTGAGATCAGCGGCAAGGGATGGACGTTGGATTTTAACGCGGTAGCCTGCTGAAGGGGCTTTGAAGAGCAGCTCTGTTCTGACCAGTCCGAGTGAATTGGTCTCGCACTCGACAGATACTTCAACCAGCCCTGTTGGCTGTTGTGAGGACATCTTGTGGCGGACTCTCGTCAGCTGCCTGCGAGCTGTTGGTGCCAGCCAGGGTTGGTACAGAATTTTTCCGGCGGAATCCCCTCCGAATTGGGAGTTGATCGTCTCTGAGCAGTTGACTGCATCCAGATAGGTGGCGCGTAGTGAACTATCGGACGTGAGCATGGAAAAAAAAGCGTCCATTCGCGCTTCGGCTGGAGCGTTGGCAACGTGTGCTGCGTTGGGTCTCAACGCGTTCTCGAAGAGGGTTCGCGCTGTTTCAAAATCGCCTGCCATGTTCAAGGCTCCCGGGCCTACGCCGGTGGCTTCGAATACTTCCTTAAGCACGATGTCTGGACGAAGCTGCTGGATGATAAAGGTGAGGCGTGCGCCGACTTGCGGCCGCGACTGGAGTTGCGCCAGGAGATGGTGTCCATCGATGAGGACCCAGGCTCGATCGTCCGAAATCCATTTGACGAGTTTCCCGTGGACTTTTTGTCCCGGTTTTCGTCCTTTACGGAAAGAATCGGATCGACTGCCGCCGCCTCCTGATCCGGAAAAACCCGAGCCATCGTTGCGTATGCGCATTATGTCTCCGTTGTGGGCTCACTGTATATGTCAGGACAACTGAAACGGTGAGGCGGTAGGTCTGTGCTCATCGGAAAGCCCGACAATTGAGTGTGACTCGTATGAAGCAAGACGCTGAGAAGGTAATGAGATTTTACGCTTGATCGATGATCAGTTCAACGTCTTCAAGGCTGAGTCCGGTCGATTTGGCAAGTTGCAGGGGAGAGCGGCCGGCGCGATGGCCCTTCATGATGATTTCACGCATGAACTGGGGGGATTTGCAGTAGTCGCTGGCTTGGGCAACGAGTTTTTTCAGTTCGGCTGCCTTACTCTCAATTTCGTTGTTCAGGGTGATCAATTCCTGCTGGCGTCTTTCGAAGGTGGCGACGAGTTCGTTTTCCAACTGGGTGTTGAATTGAAGTCGTTTGATGAACTCTTCCTGCTTGATCTGGATACCCGATAGCAGAGCCTCGGATTTTCTCAGACGCAGGAAAAACATGATGACCACGCCAAGCAGGGCGACTTCGCTGATGGTGAGCAAAATGATGAGCAGATCGGACATCAGGGCGTCTCTGGGTTTGGTGTTGGTATAAGGAAGC
>CAMYLL010000173.1 GCA_947259235.1 uncultured Pseudodesulfovibrio sp.
GCGACCTTTCGCAGTATTCCGGACGCCATCGTCACGGTGGATAGCGAGCTTCGCGTCATCACCACCAACAGCGCGGCCGGGACGCTGCTCGGCATTGACCGGGAGCGGGCGGGCGGAACCGACTTTTCCGAGTTGATGCCCGGGCAGGGCAATGCCTGCCTGAGCGTGCTCAAACAGGTGTTGCGTACGAGCCGGTCCGTGCACGGCTACGAGGCGGAGTCCGTGGTTCCCGGCCTGGGTGTTCGCATGGTCGAGCTCAACTGCACGCCCCTCATCGATCAGGAGAAGCGCCACTCGGGCGCGGTGCTCGTCGTGCGCGACATCTCGCGCATCGCGGACCTCGAAAAAAGGCTTCAGGAGCGGCAGGGCTTCCGGGGCATCATCGGCCGCAGTTCGGCCATGCAGGATATCTACAGGCTGCTGGAACAGCTCTCATCCCTGGATTCCACGGTCATCATCCTCGGCGAATCGGGCACGGGCAAGGAGCTGGTGGCCGAGGCCCTGCATTACGGCGGGTCCAGGGCGGCCAGCCCGTTGATCAAGGTCAACTGCTCCGCCCTCACCGAGAGTCTGCTTGAAAGCGAGCTCTTCGGCCATGTGCGCGGCGCGTTCACCGGGGCCATCCGCGACAAGGTGGGCCGCATCCAGGCCGCCGAGGGCGGGACCCTCTTCCTGGATGAGATCGGCGACATCTCCCCCCTGATCCAGCTCAAGCTCCTGCGGTTCCTGGAGCAGAAGGAATATGAACGGGTGGGCGAGTCGCGTACCTACTCGGCGGACGTGCGGATCATCGCCGCCACCAACGCCGACCTGCGTGAGATTGTCCGACAGGGGGCATTTCGGGAAGATCTCTACTATCGCTTGAACGTCATGCCCGTGTCCCTGCCTCCCCTTCGAGAGCGTCAGGCGGACATTCCTCTGCTGGTGGACCACTTCCTGGAGATATTCGCCGGCCAGTTCGGCAAGACGTTCAACGCCGTTTCAGGCGAGGTGATGGACCTCTTCATGAGCTACGACTGGCACGGCAACATCCGCGAGCTGCGCCACACCCTGGAGCACGCCTGCATTCTCTCGCCCGGCGGCGAGGTGCAGCTGCGCCACATGCGGCGGGACTTCGTGGACCAGATGTTCGGCAGCGGCAACGATCGCCCGTCCCCGGCTGCGGTCGGAACGGCGGAAACATCCCTGGCCGATCTCCCGCGCAAGGCCGGACGGCAGGAAATCCTCGCCGAGTTGGACCGCTGTTCCGGCAACAAGGCCCGGGCCGCCCGTCGGCTGGGCATCCACAGGGCGACCTTGTATCGCAAGCTCAAGGCCTGGGGCCTGGAAGACTGAGCCCCCCGTCTACGCGCGTTTTCCCTCCGCAAAGCCAAAGTTATAACAACTCTAACGTGTTGATATGATGCAACGCACGGACCGTGCTGATAGTGTCCCGTCAGAGCCTTCTTTGTCCGGTCATTGCGGTATGGCCGAGAGGCGGCTGGTTTCGAGCCTTACGGAGATGCATGGATGGTCAAGAATATCGAGCCGCAGGCATTCGACCTCGAACTGCGCGGCGGGCAGCCTTTCCTGGTTGCCTTTCTCAAGAAAAACGAGCGGTTTCGTGCTCAGCTCAGGGTCCTCAACGACGCTGAGACGCAGCACGCCGGCCGCTTGAACTGCTATCTCTATGCCGAGGACTACCTCGATACCGCCATGCAGCGGTTCATGGTCAAGGGCACGCCCACGTTTTTGCTGTTTTCCGGCGGCCGCGAGGTGGACCGCCTGATAGGGGAATCGGACAGTGAAACCCTCGACGAGTTCATCAGGGTCAGTCTCGCAAAATTCACGGCATAACAGGCTGTGTCGGTCCGGGCGGCTTTATTCCTGCGCGCGGTACTGGTGCGCAATTTTAGTGCACACATCAACTGGCGTATTTTGATGCAGTCTGTTACAGGTGGTCCATGAGCATGTGCCCGGCCGTGGTGGTTGGCAGGTTCATTATGGAGTATGTGTGGCGATGCGCACCGGGCTGCCCAAGAACATTCCCCTTGAATCAGTGTTGGATTCCGTTGCCGAGGGCATCTTTACGGTGGACCTTGAGTGGAACATCACGTTCTTCAATCAGGCGGCGGGCGACATCACGGGTATTCCTCCGGAGAACGCCGTGGGGCAGAAGTGCTGGGAGGTGTTTGCCTCCAGCGTCTGCGACGGCGCGTGCCCCATGCGGCCGTGCCTCAAGAGCGAACAGCCCGTGCTCAACAAATCCGGCTTCCTGCTTCGCGCGGACGGCGAGAAGATCGCCATCGGCCTGAGTTCTTCTCCTCTGCGGGACAAGGATGGCAAGGTTGTGGGTGGGGTCGAGAGCTTCCGCGACCTGACGCCCATCCAGCAGCTGATGCAGAAGGTGGAGGAGCGGTACTCCGTGGAGGACATCCGCACCAACAATCCGCACATGATCCGTACCCTTCAGATTCTTCCGCCCATCGCCCAGTCCGGTTCCACCGTGCTGCTGCTCGGCGAATCAGGAACCGGCAAGGAGCTTTTTGCCCGGGCCATCCATACCCAGAGTCTGCGCAAGGACAAGCCCTTTGTGGCCGTCAACTGCGGCGCGCTGCCCGGCGAGCTGCTGGAGTCCGAGCTCTTCGGCTACAAGGCCGGAGCCTTCACCGATGCGCGCAAGGACAAGCCGGGCCGGGTGGAGCTGGCCCAGGGCGGCACGCTCTTTCTCGACGAAATAGGCGACATGCCCCAGCCGCTCCAGGTCAAGCTGCTGCGCGTGCTCCAGGAAAAGGTGTTCGAGCCTCTGGGCAGCGTCAAGCCCGTGCCCGCCAACGTTCGGTTCGTGGCCGCAACCAACCGGGATCTGGAGACCATGGTCAAGCGCGGCGAGTTTCGTCAGGATCTCTTCTTCCGTCTCAACGTGGTTCGTATGGACATTCCGCCCCTGCGGGAGCGCACCGAGGACATTCCGCTTCTGGTCAGCCACTTCATCCGGCTTCAGAACAACCTCAAGGGCAAGAACATCAGGGCCGTTTCCGAGAACGTGCACCAGATACTGTTCCGCCACGATTTTCCGGGCAATGTGCGCGAGCTTGAAAATATCATAGAGTACGCTTTCATCCTCTGCCCCGGTGAGATGATTCATACCGAACACCTGCCGGAATACCTCAAGCCGCAGGCTCCGGAGCCCCGCGAGCCCCACTGCGTGCCGGGCATGATCGACGCCTCGGCAGGCATGGATGATCACAAGCTCCACGCCGTGCTTGCGGCGCTGGACAAGCACAAGGGCAACAAGAGCGCGGCCGCGCGCGAGCTGGGCATCTCGCGTGACACCGTGCGCAGAATACTGCAACGGAGTGAAGCAAAATGACGCAGTTCTTTGTAAAAAGTGCATCAAAACTCGTCGATTTTCGGTCTGGAGCCAAAGGTTGTTTTCTCTTTAGTTGTTGTAATAATAGGTCTTTTTAGTTTGGTACGGGCTGTGCAGACTGTCTCATGTCGCCAGCCCGCGAAAGAACAACGGTCGTAAAACGAAACGCAGGATCTATGGATATCTGTATCGCAGGCTATCAGAACCGGGTGGCGACACTGCTGGAAACAGCAACGGAATTGAGGTTGTACACGCTGGAAGACGGACGCGTCGTCCGGAGCGGAATGACGGCAATGCCCACTGCGGGCGCCGCTTCCCTGCCAGCCTACCTCAAGACCATGGGTGTCGACATCGTCATCTGCGGCGGCCTGAGCACCGCAGTGCGAAACGGGTTCGAAGCCATGGGCATACAGATCATCCCCTGGGTCAAGGGTCCCATCGAGGCGGTGCTTGCCGCCTACCTCGAAGACCGGATGGACCAGATGATCATGCCCGGGAGGTCCGGCAAGACCGCCCGCTGACGATCGACCCCCACGTTGACGGAATGAAGCCCCCGCAAGAGGGGCGAACCGGCCGCAACCATGCGGCGACACAACACAAGGGGGTGCTATGGGACGAATATCCTCATGGGATTGGGAGATCGGCCAGAAAACGGTCGTGGACTCCTTATCTCCTCTCCAGGAACATGAATGGCAGGAAGAGCCGTACGTCTCCCCGGACGGCGAGACCCTGGCTGCAATCGTCAAGGCTGGCGACGAAGAGTTCACGGTGCGGACCAATAACGAGGTCTGGGAATCCACCTTCGAGAAGCTCTGGTTTCTTCGTTATTCGCCTGACGGCCGTCTGACCGTCCTGGCTCAGCAGGACATGGAATGGGCAGTGGCCATCGACGGCGAGGCCTGGGGTGACTTCAACGAGTACCAGTGGGAAACCAAGTTCAGCGCCGACGGTTCGTCCATCGCCGCCATGACCAAGAACGACAACACCTACTGTGTCACCCTCAACGGCACGCCCTGGGACACCTATTTCGAGAACGCCAATCAGTACGCCCTGAGCGCCAACGGCACGCGTACCGCCGCCGTTGTTCAGGTCGTTTCCCTGGGACAGGCCGACATCGAGGGATTCAAGAAGGGCATCTACAGCGTGGCCGTTGACGGCAACGTCTGGGATTCCGTCTACGTCAACCTCTGGACCCCGACCTTCAGCCCCGACGCATCACGGGTCGCGGCCCAGGCCAGGGTAGGCATCTACGACTACACCATCGCCGTGGACAACAAGCCCTGGGCCAAGACCTTCAACCAGGTCTGGGAGCCGGTCTTCCATCCCGGCGGAACCTCCGTGGCCGCTCCCGTCCGTGTTGCGGGCAAGTGGGGCGTGGCCCAGGATGGCGAGATTCTCTGGACGCCCAAGTACGCTCAGTGTCTCTACCTCCAGTATCCGGCAAATGGCCAGAAGCTCTGGGCCGTGGTGGCCACCGGCTACGGAAAGTTCACCGCGTGCTGCGACAATGTGGCATGGTCCTCCACCTTCCCCATCGTCACCGACCTGGTGGTCAGCCCCGACGGCAACCGTGCAGGCATCATCGGTAGTGAACACAACAAGAACTTCCGCATCGTGGTGGACAACAACGCGTGGGCAGGCACTTATGACATGGCCTGGCCCGTGGTCTTCTCTGCCGATAGCAAAAACTGCGCGGCCATGGTCGAGAAGGGCGGGAAGTTCCACGTCCTGATCAACGGCAAGCCCTTTGAGAAGAGCTTTGACCGTGCCTGGTCCCCGGTGTTCAGCGAGGACGGCTCCAAGGTGCTCATCAGGGCCATCGACAACAACAGCTATGTCCGCATCGTTGCGGATGTGGCCAAGTACTAGGGGGAGGACGACATGATAGAATTCTACACCTTCGTCAGCGGCCCCCTGGCCTGGTTCGCGTGGGCCGTGTTCATCTTCGGCGCCGTGTATCGGCTGGTGAGCATGTACAACCTGGCAAAGGCCAAGGACGGCTCGTCGCTGGCATACATGAGCCTGCCTTACAGCCTTCGCTCCATCTTCCACTGGCTCATTCCCTTCGGCACGCTGGGGTGGAAGAGCGACCCGATCATGACGATCGCCACTTTCGCTTTCCACATCTGCTTCTTCCTGGTGGCCATTTTCCTCGGCGCCCACGTGGTCGTCTGGGACACCGCCTTCGGCATCAGCCTGTGGAGCCTGCCCGCCCAGTACGGCGACATCATCAGCTTCGTGGTCATCGCGGCCTGCGCCGTGTTCGCCGCGCGCCGGTTCATGCTGCCCCACGTGCAGAACGTGACCCGGTGCAAGGACTGGTTCGCGCTGCTGCTGGTGGCCCTGCCGTTCATCACCGGCGTGCTGGCCTATCACCAGGTCGGCCCCTCCCTGCTGATGACGACCCTGCACGTGCTCTCGGGCGAGCTGCTCATCGCGCTCATCCCGTTCACCCGCCTCAGCCATGCCCTCTTCGCCGTGTTCACCCGGTCGTACATGGGTTCCGAGTTCGGCGGCGTGCGTCATGCCCGTGACTGGTAGCGGCCGACCCAACCACAGCAATACGAGGACAAAATAATGAGTCAGATAGCGGACAGAATAATACAAGATCCAGGGCTCGCCGGAGGGGTGGACAAACTCACTCCCGAGCGGATCCAGGAAGTGGTCACCCGGGTGCTCAAGGGCGAGACCGGGGCCAAGCTCAAAGCCTATCAGGAAACCTGCATGCGTTGCGGCCTGTGCGCCCAGGCGTGTCACTACTACGTCTCCCATGACAGCGACCCGAGCTACTCGCCGGTGAGCAAGACCACGGAGACCATCTACGAACTCATGAACAAGAAGGGCAAGGTCGAGCCGTCGCGCATCTACGAGATGGCCCAGATCGCCTT
>CAMYLL010000174.1 GCA_947259235.1 uncultured Pseudodesulfovibrio sp.
CGAGGGTCCGCCATTTTCGCAGCAACGAAGCAATCGCGCGCCTCTGCGCCGCCTGCTAGGTGATTTTGGTTTGGGTTTTGAGCCCGTATTTTTCAATGCGCGCGGCCAGGGTGGGACGCGACATGCCCAGGAGCTTGGCGGCACGGGTCCGGTTGCCGCCGGTGATCTCCAGCGCCTCGCCCACCACGAGGCGTCCGGCGTGGTCCATGAGCATCTCGAAGGCGTTTTCACCCGCATGCTGGGCCAGGACGCGGCGGATCTCGTCGCGAAAGGCCTGGTCGGGCGAATCGGCCAGGGCGGTGCGTTCCTGGTTCAGCCCCACCGCCTGGGTCAGCTCGTCGCGGGTGATGGGCGCGCCCCGGTTGAAGATGAGGGCCTTTTGCAGGGTGTTGGAAAGCTCGCGCACGTTGCCCGGCCAGCCGTGGGAGGCGAGAAACTTCCTGCCGTCCTCGGCCAGGCCGGGATTGGGCATCTCCATCTCGACGCTCAGGGCCTCAAGGACGTGGTCGGCCAGCTCGAAGACGTCGTTGTCGCGCTCGCGCAGGAGCGGCAGGGCGACGGTGACCACGTTGAGCCGGTAATAGAGGTCTTCGCGAAAGAGGCCTTCACTCACGGCGCGCTCAAGGTCCCGGTTGGTGGCGGCCAGGATGCGGACGTCAACGGGAATGGAGCTGCCGCCGCCCAACCGCTCGAACTGCTTCTCCTGGAGCAGGCGCAGGATCTTCGCCTGAATGTTCAGGGGCATGTCCCCTATCTCGTCGAGGAAGACCGTGCCGCCCGCGGCCTGCTCTATACGCCCCCGTCGGCTGCGGCTGGCCCCGGTAAAGGCGCCCTTCTCGTAACCGAAGAGCTCGGATTCGAGGAGCGTATCCGGGATGGCCACGCAGTTGATGGTGACAAAGGGTTTGCCGCTGCGCAGGCTGTGCTTGTGGATGGCCTGGGCCACCAGCTCCTTGCCCGTGCCCGACTCGCCCCGGATGAGGACCAGGGCATCGGTGGCCGCCACCCGGCCGATGGCCTTGTAGACCTCCTGCATGGCGCGGCTGGTTCCCACCAGCTGGTTCGTGGTGGGAACGGACTGCTCCCTGGCTTCGGAATGTTCCCGGCTGCGCTTGACCGTTTCCAGGGCCTGATTGATCAGGGCGAGCATTTCCGGGATGTCGAAGGGCTTGAGGATATAGTCGTAGGCCCCGAGCTTGGTGGCCTCGATGGCGGTTTCCGTCGTGCCGTAGGCGGTCATGATGATGACTAGCAGGCGCGGGTCCACGCCGCGCATGAGCTGAAAGGCCTCCAGGCCGGTCATGCCGCTCATGCGCATGTCCATGATGACCAGGTCGGGCACGGATTCGGTCACGGCGGCCAGCCCGCCCTCGCCGGAGGCGGCCACGCGCACCTGATGCCCTTCCTGCCTGAGGAGTTTGTCGAAGCTCTGACGCAATTGGGAGTCGTCGTCGACGATCAGGATCTCAGCCATGTGCTGGCCTCCTTCAGGGGCAGGGCGAGGACAAACGCCGTCCCCTGCGGCCCGGATGATTTGAGGTGGAGCCAGCCGCCGTGCTCGGCCATGATCCTGTTGGCTATGGACAGCCCCAGGCCCGTGCCCTCTTCCTTGGTGGAGTGAAAGGGCTTGAAGATGTCGTCGCGGAAGGCGGGCGGAATGCCCGGCCCGTTGTCTCCCACCGTGATGATGGCCATCTTGCCGTGGGGATCGATGGAGCCGACGTCCTCGGTGATGGAGATGCGCCCGCCGTCGACCATGGATTCACAGGCGTTGAGGATCAGGTTCATCAACGCCTCCTTGAACTGCTCGGGATCGGCGTTGACCATGGGCAACGGGCTTTCGCGGCAGATGGTCACCTGCACGCCCGAGGACTCCAGGCGGTGGCTGAGCAGCGACAGGGTGGCGTCCACCAGATCGGAGGGCGAGACCACCTGGGGCTTGAGCTTGGGCGGACGCGAGAACTCGAGAAAGTTGCGGATGATGGTGTCGAGGTGACGGATCTCCTCGGAGATGACGTCGAAGTCTTCTTTCTGGATGGGGTCGAGGTCGAGACTGCGCTCCAGGGAGAAGAGGCGCATCTTGACCGAAGTCAGCGGGTTGCGGATGGAGTGGGCCACGCCTGCGGCCAGCTTGCCCACGGTGGCCATCTTCTCCGACTGGACCACCTGGTCGCGGCTGTGCTGGAGCATCTCGTGGGCGTATTCCACGTCGTCCAGAAGGCTCTGCACGCGCTCGGTCAGCGCGCCCATCTCGCCTGTGAGCGGGGTCTGCGCGGTGCGCTCCTCAAGCTTGGCCAGCCGCCGGATGGGATCAAGAATCCGCCTGACCAGGATGAACCCGAGGCTGATGGCCAGCAGAACGGACAGGGGCATGGCGGTCAGGGACAGCACGGTCAGCAGTTGCGCCTGGTCCTTGTAGAAGTTCGCATCCATGAAGATGCGCTCCTGGTGCAGACGCTTGTACTGCTCGCACAGGTCGTAGATGGCCTGGAACTGACTGCGGATCTGGATATGCAGCTGGGTCGCCTGCCGGGGCTTCCCCTCGGAATACAGGGCGATGACCTGATCGCGGAAGTGTGCGTACTTGAGATAGCCGGACTCGACGCGGTTGAGGATGTCCCGGCCCTGGTCGAGATAGTTGGACTGCCGGGCCCGGTTGAGAAGCGCCTCGAACTGCTCGTGGTGACCGTGCAGCCGGGCCAGCCAGTCCTCGTTGAGGTCGAGGGAGTAGTAGGTGGTCAGCCCCTGCTGGGCCATGAGCTCCTTCTCAAGCCCCTGGGCGGTGAGCAGAGCCTCGATGTCGTACTGCTCCATGCGCTCGTAGAGCGACTGGGTGGACTGCACGTACCATAGGGTCATGCCCGCTCCGAGCAGGGTGGAAAGAACGAGCCCGGCAAGCAGCAGCAGGAGCTTGGCGCGCAGGGAGAGCAGGTTCCGGCGGGGCGTTCGCTTGTCAGTCATGGCGCTCGCAGGGGTTGGGTTTATGGTCGTTCCGGACCCGGCTTGCCTGAATCCGGGAAACTCCTTTTTCGAGGAGTAAACCAAAAACCCCACTCTTTACAAATACTATCGTCAGCCGTGGCATGACCGGTCACGACTGCAGCCCATGGCCGAATGTCACACCTCTGCGGCAGCCGCCCCGTCCCGCTCCGCCGCCACTCGCGGCTCGCAGAACCGCTCGCGGAAGGACGCCAGCTGTGGTCCGTTGCCGATAACGGCCACCACGTCCCCGGCGCGAAAGACGACCCCGAGGTCGGGATTGACGTTGAGCTGGTCGTCGCGGATGTAGGCCAGCACCGAGACGCCGGTGGTCTTGCGGATGTCCGCTCCGGCCAGGGTCTTGCCCACCAGGGGAGCGTCTGGCCGCAGGGTCACCCAGCAGAGGTCGAAGAGCCGGCAGGAGAGGCCCAGCTTGCCGGGCACGGCCTGCACCGGCATCTCCTCGGCAAAGGGGGCGTAGGCGTCCCGATGGATGACGTCGCTCAGGCGGATGATCTCGTCCGCAGGCACTTCCATCCGGGCCAGGGCCTGACGGATGAACTCAAGGCTCGCCTCCAGACTCGGCTCGACCACCATGTCCACCCCGCTTTTGGCCAGCACGCCCATCTGCTGGCGCCCGTCCGACCGGCCGATGATGGGCAGGTCCTTGCGCACGGTGCGCACCAGCCTGACCACCTCGCTGACGACGGACGGCGCAGGGGGCGTGACCAGGACGATCAGGGCGGACTCGATGTTGGCCGCGTGGAGCACCACCTCGCTGGTGGCATCGCCGAAGATGACCGGATGGCCTTCCTTGTTCAGGGTTTCCACGTTGCGATAGTTGTCCTCCACCACCACGTAGCGATAGCCGAACCGGGCCAGAATCTCGGCCACGAACCGGCCGATGTTGTCGCCGCCGACCACCACCACGTGGCCCTGCAGGGCGTCCTCCTCCACGTTCATGGTCTTGAGGGTCGGGATGGCGAAGAGCTTCTGCCTGAGACGGTAAAGGGGCGCCACGAGGCGGGCCAGCAGCGGGGTGAGCATCATGCTCAGGACCGCCGTGGCCAGGATGAGGGAATATTGGTCATGGTTGAGCGCGCCCTCGGCCACGCCTGAGTTGGCTATGAGAAACGAGAGCTCGCCTATCTGGGACATTGCCAGCCCGGTCGCCAGGGGGATGACGTTGCCGTAGCGGAAGCAGACGGACAAGAGCGCGAAGACCAGCCCCTTGCCTACGATGACGCAGCCAAGAAGCAGCAGGACGGTCCCGGAATGGTCCACGAGCACGCGGGGCTCAAGGAGCATGCCAACGGAGACGAAAAAGAGCAGCCCGAAAATGTCGCGCAGAGGGAGCACGGAGCTGAGGGTCTGGTGCGCGTATTCGGACTCGCTGAGCACCAGTCCGGCCACAAAGGCGCCGAAGGCAAAGGACATGCCCGCCAGATAGGTGACATAGCCGATGCCAAGGCCGATGGCGCAGACGCTCAGGAGGAACAGCTCGCGCGAGCCGGCCCGGGCGATGCGCCCGAGAAACGGCGGCATGACGAACTTGCCCACCAGCACCATGCTGCCGAGAAAGGCCACGGCCTTGAGGGCGGCCAGACCCAGCTCGTCCAGTTCGGAGGCGAGGTTGCCCACCTTGGGCATGATGATGAGCATGGGGACCAGGGCGAGGTCCTGAACGATGAGCACGCCGACCATGACCCTGCTGGACAGGGTCCCGAGGAGATTCTGTCCCTCCAGGATTTTGAGCACCACCACGGTGCTGGACAGGGAAATGACCGCGCCGAGCCACAGGGAGGCGGTGACGTCCCAACCCAGGAACCGCCCTATGCCGTAGCCGAATCCGACGCAGGCAAGGATTTGGATGGGCGTGCCGATCAGGGCGATGCGGCGCACCGGCTTGAGTTCCTTCAGCGAGAACTCGATGCCGAGCACGAACAGCAGGAGGGCCACGCCTATCTCGGCCAGCAGCTCCACGTCGTGGCCCCGGGAGACCGTGGGCCCGCCCGTGAACGGGCCGAGGATGATGCCCGCGACGATATACCCGAGGATGAGCGGCAGGCCCAGCCGCTTGGCAACCACGGCGCAGCCAAGCGCGGTGACGATGATGATGATGAGGTCTGCGGCAATGCCCATTCGTTCTCCGGATGTCCTGAAGTGTGCGCCCCGCCCGGAGATGTTCCGGTCAGGTCAGAGTTCAGGTTTTGGATACCAATGTCGTGGGAGGTGTTCAATACAAATCGGCGCAAAGCGATAAAAAAAGGAAACTAACGCGCCGCGCCAACTGGAAAAACACTTTTTGGGGAGGGGATCAGAAGGTGTGGAAGACCACGCTCGATATGCCCATGGCCAGCGCGGACCTGGTCCGCTCCGAGGTTTTGAGGCAGCGCTTGACCAGCCCCTCCTTGAGCACGCCCTGCAGGCTGCGAAGCAGGCGCAGGCTGTTGACCGAGGTATCGGTGGAGGGTTGGGTCAGGACATGGGGCGTGAACCGGACCCGTCGTCCCAGGAACTCCAGGACGGACTCTCCGGGGCGCATGACACGATCCGTCTGCCCGACGATGAACTGCTCGCCGGGGTAGTGGGCATCACTGCTGATGGCCCAGCCCAGCCCCTCGCCACGGTCCTCCATGGGCAGGTCCAGGGTCCGGTCGAGCCTGTGCCGCGTCTTGCCGAAGAGCTGTCCGGCCCGGCTGGCCGCCAGCCGCGAATCCATGGTCAGGGCGGAACCGTTGTGGATCTCCACATAATCGGACATGGAGAGCAGGTCGTCATATCCGCTCCGGGAAAGGACGTTGCCCGCCGAGGTTCGGCCAAGGTGGAAAGGGTGGGGAACGACGGTCAGCGCGCCGGTATCCGCCGCGATGGTGGCCACGTCGCGGGCGGACCACTCGAAGGTGCGGAACTGCCCCAGAGCCCAACGCAGATGGTCCTCGTTGCTGAAGAGATAGATGATGTCGATGCCTTCGGACGAGACGCTCTCCACGCCGGGGATGATCTCGGTCCTGAGGTCTGCCGCGACCTCGGCCAGCCGCTGATAGGCCTCCAGCGGTTTCTTGTAGGAGTGTTCCGTGGACGCCAGGAAGTCCAGCTCGAACCGCTTGAGATACCATTGAATCTTCTGGAGCCGCAGGTGTTTGATCCTGGCGGGCATCCTGTGGATGTTGGCGTGAAAATGCAGGTCGAATGTCAGCATTGCAACTCGTTTTCGTGGTTCCTCTGAATCAGGATTTCGCGACGGCTCCCCG
>CAMYLL010000175.1 GCA_947259235.1 uncultured Pseudodesulfovibrio sp.
ATCATCCTCATCGGCACGACCCCGCAGGAGGACGACATCACCCTGGTGGTGATCAAAGGCGTGGAGCGATCCGTCCAATAGCGCCATTCGTCCCGTTGCACGTGCAGGATTTTCTGGATTGTTCTGACAAAATTCCGTATTTGCTGGCTCATGGCGCAGACACATCCCGCACCGGCAGAAATCGCCGCCGCCGCACGCTCCCTGGGGCGTCCCGTCCAGGCCGACCAGGCCGCTTCCCTGGCCGACTATCTCGGCCAGTTGGTCAAGTGGAACAAAAAAATGAACCTTGTCGGCCCCTCGGACTGGCGCACCATCTTCGACACCCTGGTTGTGGACAGCCTGTATCTGGCGGACTTCTTGGACGGCCTGGACCTGGCCGGGGAGCCCCTGTGCCTTGACCTGGGAGCCGGAGCCGGGCTGCCGGGCATCCCTCTGCGCGTGCTCTGGACCCGGGGCGACTACTGGCTGGTAGAGAGCCGCGACAAGCGCGCCACCTTCATGAGCTCCGCCACGGGCCGCCTGGGGCTGACCGGAACCAACGTCTACCACGGCCGGGCCGAGGATGCCCTGTGCAGACTGGCCGACCGCGGGCAGCATGCCACGGCCGACCTCATCCTCAGCCGCGCCTTCATGCCCTGGCCCGCCCTGCTCGACTTCGTGCGCCCCATGCTCCGCCCCCGGGGCACGGTGGTCATCCTGGCCAACACCCCGCCCCCGGAAGAGGCGGAGCTGCCCCCGGGCTGGTCCCTGGGCGACGTGGCCAGCTATCCCGTCGCAGGCAAGACCCGCTATTTCTGGTCCCTGCGCCCGGCATAGCACGGCAGGCGGCAAGCCGCTTTCGATGCTATCCGGTTCAAACGCGCCTCGGCCGTGTCGAAAACTGCCTGAATCGAAACAGCCCAACGACTTTGGACGAAACCACGCTTATTCCGGCATCGGTCGGACGATGCTTTTTTCACAAAGGCGGACCCTCATGTTCAGACAAAAGGAATGGTCCTTTACAGGGGCCTCCGGCACACGACACCGCTTCTCCATCCTTCCCAAAAGCGAGAGGCTGCCTCAATCGCCCGGCGTTTTCATCCTGGCATACACCCATCCGCGCGGCCATATGGCGGGATGGCAGGTGAATCCCCTGTTCATAGGTCACGCCGACAACATGCGCTCAGCCCTTGATAACGAGGTCAGGCTGGATCAAGACCAGGGGACCATATGGAACAGCAATTTCGTGCTCCTGGAATCCGACGCTTCTATCAGGGAAACATGCGTGCGAGACCTGGAAGCTCATGCGTTGAAGGACCATACGACCGGATGCCCCATGCGCCCTCGCCGGACAGCCACGGCTCCGCGCACAGACAAACCCGCGCCCAAATAAAGACCGCCCCTGAAGACAAAGAGGTTGTCCGTTCGTGACAGTATTTGTCATTGCCCCTTGGGACACAATGGCTTGGGCCACATCGCAAGCGGGTAATATATGCCCCCTGGTTGTGGAACAGGCCCAAAGAACAATCGCTTCGGTGATCTGCTTTACATGCCGAAAACAAGAAAATCCCCGAGCCTCACGCGTGGGGATTTGTCCTAGCATAAAGGCCGCAACAGAGATTGCAACCGTCATGGTTCCAATCGAACGGCCCTTTGATTATAAAAACAGAACGCCAGCCTACTAGCGATTTTCCAATCCATTCTCTGCACGTCTTTTCCGAAGTTCATCCTTATTGTCGATGATGTACTTTTTCATCTTTTCCAACCCCGCCAGTTGGGTTGCATAGATGTCCTTATTTTGATCCTTGTCAACAAAATCGTATGGGTGCTCGTTGTGCCATTGAATGGCTTCGTCAATAGTTGCGACATATTCATCGATGTCGCCTCCAATATACTCATTCAAAGGCCTCCCAACGGTTTCCAATAAACCGGAGAACAAGGCGGGATCTCCTGACGGCTTAAGCGAAGGGTTGGCTTTCAAATACGCTCTATAACGGATTTGTCCGACGTAAAACCATTTAACAGCTTCCTGCTTTTCCCCTTCTGCGAACAGTTTGGTGGCGAGTGTAAAATAATTTGCAGGGTGGCCTTTGATCATCGCCTCTTCCACTTCATCTGCACTCATGTTCGAAAGATTTGCAGGATATAATATGTCAGGGTTCTGATTTTTATGGGCAGAATTGCAACCGGCAACAAAGAGACAAAGCAAAGCCAAGAGTATTTTTTTCATATCCAATCATAAGGTTATAGTTTCTTAAGGAAACTCCCCCAAGTCTTGCGCTAGGGGGAGTTGTTTTTGCTTTAACTGCTTAAATATTTATGAAACACGTCTTGCCTGAAGACGCTCCCCTGAAAACAGTGCGTTCACACGCCGCGCCGATCAGTCGCCGGAATCCTCGCGGGCTTCCTGCTCAATCGCCTCGCCCACGCCCTCCTCGCTGGTCAGCGAGGCGTAGGCATCCTTGAAGATGAGCCGGGTGGCCAGCTCGTCCGCCATCTCGCCCAGATCCATCAGAGTTTCGAGAAAGTCTATGATGGCCAGCCGCCGCTCCTCCTCGCCATGCTCGAACTCGAAGGCGCAGTCCCCGCTCGAAAAATATCCTTCAACCCGCTTGAGATACTCGATGTCCAGCATTGTCATTCTCCGTCAGTCGTGGTGATATGGCATGTTCTTCAGTATAGTGGCGGCCCGGTAGAGCTGCTCCAGCAGCACCAGCCGCGCCAGCTCGTGGGGCAGGGTCATGTCGCTGAGGCGGATCCTCGCCCTGGCCGCGGCCTTGACCTCGTCCGACAGGCCAAAGGGACCGCCGATGACGAACACCGGCCGCTGGTTGGGCGCGTCGGTCCACTTGCGCACGAAGTCCGCCAGTTGACGCGAGGTGAGGCGGTCGCCATGCTCGTCGAGGATGACCACCACGTCGCCGGGGCCGATCTTTGCCAGGATGGCCTCGCCCTCGCGGCGGCTCTTCTCCTCCGGGGGCAGCTTGCCCGGGGCGTCCTTGACCATGGTCTCGTCCAGCTTGAAGAACCGGCCGAGCTTCTTCCAGTACAGGGCGCACCCGTCGCGGGAAAACGACTCCTTGAGCTTGCCCACCCAGATGAATCCGAGCCCGGTCATCAGACGCTCATCAGCTCGGCGGACAGCGCGCCGCCGGAAAAATCTATGCGCACGTAGCCGCCGCCAGCCAGCATGCCGGGGTTGATCACCGTGCTTGCACCGATGCGGTCCACGGCGCGGGATTCGTGGATATGGCCGGTGAGCACCAGGTCCGGCTGCACCCGCTCGATAAAGGCCCGCACGCCGGGGCTGCCCACGTGCTCGCCGTCGCCCAGCATGTCCACCCGCGAGCCCAGCGGCGGCTCGTGCACGGCCACGATGAGCCGGTCGAAGGAACCGGCGGCGGCGTAGGTCTGGTCAAGCCAGCCTGCCAGGGTGGCCTCTGACACCTCGCCCGGGGTATCAAACGGCGTGGGCGTGGACAGGCCCACCCCCATCAGCCCGAGGCCGGGAGCCAGCTCGCGCACGCGCAGGTGGATATCCATGTCCCGCTCGCGCAGCACGGCCTGGACCGTGTCGGTGTCCATGTTGCCCGGCTGGGCCAGGATGCGCGGGTTGAGGGCCGCCACCGCGTCGATCACGCGGGCGGCAGACTGGCGGCTGCCCCTGTTGGTGATGTCGCCGGTGATGATCACCGCCTCGGCTCCGTCCAATCCCGGGATGGAGCCGAGCACGCCGATGCTCTCGTGTATGTCGCCAAAAGCTATCCAGTACATGGTGTCGTGATGGTTTGCGGTCCGCCGGGAAGGGCGGCTATTTCTTGTGATCCCCTTTCACGGCCAGGCTGGTCAGCTCCGCCAGACGGGTGTCCACCTGACGGTAGAGCGTGCCTGTGGGATACTGGCCGTTGCGGTCTCGCGTGCCGCAGCGCATGCCGGTGAGGATGAACATGGCCTCCTCGATGGTCTTGACCGGGAAGATGTGGAACTTGCCCTCATCCACGGCCTGAATGATCTCGTCCTTGAGCATCAGGTTGACCACGTTGTCCGCGGGCAGGATGACGCCCTGGTGACCCGTGAGCTTGCGGCGGCGGCAGACCTCGAAGAACCCCTCGATCTTGCGGTTCACGCCGCCCACGGCCATCACCGCGCCAGACTGGGAGACCGCGCCGGTGAAGGCATAGGAAAGGTTGATGGGCACGCCGGACAGGGCCGAGAGCAGGGAGGCCAGCTCCGCGCCCGAGGCGGAATCGCCCTCGATGCCCGCATAGGACTGCTCGAAGCACAGGGAGCCGGTGAAGACGATGGGCTTGTTCTGGGCGAAGAGGCGCACCAGGTAGGACTTGATGATCATCATGCCCTTGGTGTGGATGGGGCCGCCCAGCTGGGCCTCGCGCTCCAGGTCGAGGATGCCGCCGTGGCCCACGCCCACGGTGCAGGATATCTGATGCGGCAGGCCGAACTCGTAGTCGCCGAACTGGGTCACGGACAGGCCGTTGGCCAGGCCCACGGCCTCGCCCCGGGTCCCGACCTTGATCACCAGCCGGTCGTAGTCGGTCATGAACTCCTCTTCATAGAGATTGACCCGGTAGTCCTTGGCGGCCACGGCCGCGCTCAGCTCCTTGGGGCCGACCATGTCGTGGCCGTCCATGCGGGCCATGGCCGAGGCCTCGATCATCCGCTCGCGCAGGAGCGGGATGTAGAGGGAGAGCCGCTTCTGGTCCTCCACCAGCCGGGAGCCGAAGTCCACCAGCCGGGCCATGGCGTCGCGGGTAAAGGGCAGGAGCTTCGATTCCGCCGCGATCTGGCCGATGACGTGGAGGTAGTACCTGATGTTCTCCGCATTGCGCGTGGCGGCGTGTTGCAGATGCGCCTTGAGCTTGAAATACTTGTCGAACCGGTCGTCGTTGTAGAGCAGTATCTCGTAGTGCTCGTCGGAGCCGATGAGCACCACCTTGACCTCAAGGTCGATGGGCGCGGGCTGGAGGGTGCGGGCGCGGACCTGGTCCGGGTCCACAGGGTCCTCTATGCGCGACTGGCCGGAGCGCAGGGCGCGCAGCAGCCCTTCCCAGGCGTTGGGATTGGAGAGCAGGTCCTCGATGTTGAGGATGAGGAAGCCGCCGTTGGCCCGGTGGATGGCGCCTGCCTTGATCAGGGTGAAATCCGTGTACAGGGCGCCCATCTCCGCCTCGCGCTCTATGGAGCCGAGGAGGTTGAAGGCCGTGGGATGGTCCTCCACCACCACGGGCGCGCCCTTGGTCTTGCCGTTGTCCACGAACAGGTTGACCTCGAACCGGGTGAAAAAGTCCTCGCCCGTGGGCATTCCCTCGGGCATCAGCCCGGCCAGGGAGTTGTCCTTGGGCATGAACTGGTCCACGTTGTCGAGCACCTCGTCATGCAGCGCCTGGAAGTATTCCGGCAGCCCTTGGACTCCCTTGAACTTGTCGCCGACCTTGCCAAGGCTCTCCGCCAGGACGGCCTTGGCCGCCTCGCGCTGGAGGTCGACCTCGGACTGGCGCATGTCCGCCTCGTTCTGATTGATCTTGCGCAGGATGGAGCTGACGCCGGCCAGCAGCTCCTCGCCCTTGGCCTTGAGCTTCTTGCGCAGGGCCGGGGTCAGGGACTCGAAGTCCTTGTCCGACACCACCTGCCCGTCCACGATGGGCGAGAGCGTCAGGATGCCCTCCTCTTCCAGGCTGAGGCTGAAGCTCTCCTTCTCGGCCGTGGCGTCCATCTTGTTGAACAGCTCCTCGCGGCGCAGGTTGTGCTCCTTGACCAGCCGCTCGTGCTTCTTCTGAAAGGCGTCCTTCTCGAAGCGGGCCGGGATCTCCTGGCGGATGTGGGTCATGGCCTTGTGATGGGCCTGCTTGAACTTGCGCCCCTGTCCGGCGGGCATGGACAGGGCGATGGGCCTGTCGTTGTCCTCGAAGTTGTAGAGGTAGACCCAGTCCGGCGGGGTTTCCGCGCGGGCCGCCGCAGGGTTGAGAAAGCTCCTGACGAAATAGGTGCGGCCCATGTTCGGCTCGCCCGAGACATAGACGTTGTGCTCGTTGCCCTTGATCTCAAGGGCCAGGGACAGGGCCTGGATGGCCCGCGGCTGGAACTTGGAGTGGACGTTGCGCTCGGGAATCTCGGTGCTGTCCGCGTATGGTATCCGGGCGGGATCGAGGGCGGCGCGCAGCTTGCCGCCGCTCAGCCCTTTCACCTTCGGGGTG
>CAMYLL010000176.1 GCA_947259235.1 uncultured Pseudodesulfovibrio sp.
CTGTATCGTCCCGAGGTAAAACGCTATCTGTCCCTTGGGCAGGTCGAGCCGAAAGGTGTTCGATTCCTGGGACGACCGGAGCAGCAGGAGATAGGATGCGACCCGCGACGGGGTTTCCTTGAGGCTCAGGTCGTCGATCTTGTTGACCAGCAGGCGCAGCTTTTGTGAGAGCATGGCCATCATCTTCATGGCTATGTCCGGGTCCTTCCTGATCATGTTCTCGAAATCGCGCCGTGGGAAAAAGAGCGCCTGGCTCGGCTCAAGGGCCTGGCCATGGGCTGGAAAGGTCTTGCCTTCGAAGACGGGGACTTCGCCGAAGGCTTCACCCGGGCCGAAGACATGGAGGATGTGCTCCTTGCCCGAGGGAGAGGTGCGAAAAATCTTCACGCGGCCGGTGATCAAGGCAAAAAAACCGTGGGCCGGTACGTCCGCCTCGAAGAGCAGCTCGCCTTTCTCGTATTGCTTGACCACGGCTATGCCCGCCAGCTTGGCGAATTTTTCGTCGGGAAGCCCTTCGAAGAAGGTGATCGATTTGACTGCGGCAATCTTGTCTACATCCATGATTTCTCCAGAATTTCTCATTATCATACCAATTTGACCTAAGTCATGGTCCTCGTCAAAAAGAATGTCCATAGTATGGTCATGAAGACGAGAGAAATGAACCAAGCCATTCTGCTTATACCCGCCGCCTCGATCCTGCTCCTCGGTGCCCATGGCCTGAGGCAGGGGGACTTCGGACTGGCGGCGGCTCTGGCATGTCTGGTCGGCCTCGGTTTTACCCGACGGGCCTGGGTGCGTCCCGTCATGATGGCGGCCCTTGTCTGGGGCGGTCTTGTCTGGGCTCAGGCCGCCGTGGGACTCGTCAACTTCCGCTTGGCGGCCGGGTTGCCCTGGGTTCGGCTGGCGGCCATCATGGGCGGGGTGATTGTTGTCAACGCGCTGGCGCTCTGGGTGCTGGCCGCAGGCGCTGGCAGGAATTTTTTTTATAGAGGCCGCACGGATGCCGAAGCAAGGGCCGCCATGTTCCTGCTGACCGTCATCGGGCTGGCCGTGGCCAGGGCCAAGGCGCCGTTCGCCCTGTTGCTGGCCGACCGCTACTTCCCCGGCTGGGGATGGCTTGAAATCATGGCTCTCGGCTTTTATGCCCAGTGGGTGGGCGGCCTGATGCTCGCGCCCAAGGGGCACAGGACGTGGCGTCCGCGTATCTGGGCCGGTTTCTCCGCCGTGTTCTTCGGCCAGCTTGTCCTGGGGCTCTCCGGCATGGACGCCATGCTCATGACCGGGACGCTGCACCTGCCGGTTCCCGCCCTCATCGCAGCGGGTCCGGTCTTTCGCGGCGACGGATTCTTCATGCTCATTCTGTTTGGCGTCACCGTGTTGCTGGTGGGGCCTGCGTGGTGCAGCCACCTGTGCTATATCGGCGCGTGGGACGACCTCATGAGCCGCCGGGGGCCGAGGCCTGCTCCTTCAGCCATGCTGCGCCGTCTGAGCGTTTTGGGCAGGGGAGCCGCCTTGGTGCTGGCCATCGGAACGGCTCTGATCCTTCGGGTCAACGGCGTTCCCGGTTCCACCGCCATTCTTTTCGCCGCCGCCTTCGGCTTGGCCGGGGTTGGCGTCATGGCCTTTGTTTCGCGCAGGGTGGGCATCATGACTCACTGCACGGCCTACTGCCCAATGGGGCTGGTGGCCAATGTGCTTGGCAAGATTTCGCCCTGGCGCGTCAGGGTAGGCAGGGAATGTACCGGCTGCGGCGCGTGTATCACCCGCTGTCGCTACGGCGCGCTCGATGACGGACGGCTCGCCCTGGGCGCACCGGCCATTTCCTGTACCGCGTGCGGGGATTGCGTGTCCGCCTGTGCCCATGGGCAGATCGGCTACCGTTTCCCTGGGTTGTCACCCCGGACCGCGCGGACCGTGTTTATAGTATTGGTCGTCAGTCTCCACGCCGTTTTTCTCGGTGTGGCCAGAATATAGCAAAAATTTCAAACAACGAGGTGACATCATGGCAGTCATGAGAAAAATGATCAGCATCGACGAAGAGTTGTGCAACGGTTGCGGGGAGTGCATTCCGTCCTGTGCCGAGGGTGCGCTGGCCATAGTGGACGGCAAGGCCCGACTGGTGAAGGATATATATTGCGACGGTCTGGGCGCGTGTCTGGGCGAATGCCCCACGGGGGCGCTCAAGGTTGTCGTGCGCGAGGCCGATGACTTCGACCCCGATGCGGTGACCGAACATCTGAAGTCACAGGGCCGCGAGGTTCCAGACCATATGCCTTCTCCCGAAAGCCTGCGTCTGGACGGCAGGGCAGGCAATGTGCGCCCCATGGGCGGCGGTTGCCCGGGCGCGGCGCTCAAGAGCATGACCCCGTGCCAGCAGGCGAACATCCCAAGCATGTCGGGCCAGACAGGCGGCTCCGCGCTCTCTCATTGGCCTGTGCAACTGCGGCTCGTGCCGCCCACGGCGCCGTTCCTGCGCGAGGCGGATCTGCTGCTGACGGCAGACTGCGTGCCCGTGGCTTTCCCCGGATATCATGGGGAATACCTGCCGGGCCGCGTGGTGCTCATGGGGTGTCCCAAGTTCGACAACCAGCAGGAATACATTGAAAAGCTGGCTGCGATTATCGCTGAAAACAACCTCAAGTCCATCACCGTCATGGAGATGGAGGTTCCGTGCTGCGCGTCCATGACCGCCATCCTGGGCGAAGCGGTCAGGCAGTCCGGCACTACGGTGAACGCCGTCCGCGTTGTCGTGTCCCGCGAAGGGCATGTCCTGCGGACCGAATCCCTCAACTTCTAGCGTAACGGAGGCAATCATGAAGAAGATAGAACTGTTCAAGGAACATGGGTTCAAGGACCTGACGTTCTCGAATTATCTTGCCCACGAGTCCGAGTACATGAAGGTGATCAATTTCAACTTCAAGGCCGGGCAGAAGCTGCCTGTGCACTCTCATGAACTGGAAGGGGAGTTGACACTGGTCATCCTCGAAGGCGAAGGGGAGTTCCTGGCCGCCGACGGAGCGACCATGCCCGCAAATCCCGGCGATGTGCTGGTGTCCGAGATCGCCGAGCCTCACGGCGTGCGGGCCATTACGGACATGCGCGTGCTGGTGACCATCGCCCCGCCCATCTGATGTACGAAGAGCAAGGAGAAAGCATGACAAAAGAGAGTGTGCCGGAAGGCGTTCTGGCCCAGCGTCAGCCGGGGTTGTATTCTGTCACCCCGCGCATGCCGCTGGGCCGGATCACCCCGGAACAGTTGAACATAATCAATGAGGTGGTGCAGGAGTTCCGCCTGCCGGGAGTGCGCGTCACGGCCGGGCAGCGGCTGAAACTCCAGGGGATTCCCGCCGATAAGCTGGACGGCGTGGTTGAACGCCTCGGCCCGCTGGGCGAGTTCTGCAAGCACTATGTACAGGCGTGCCCCGGGACCACCTCCTGCCGGATGGCAATGCGCGATTCCATGGCCATGGGAGCCAGGCTTGAGGAGTTCCTCAACACCTTGACGCTGCCCGCCAAGGTCAAGGCCGGGGTTTCCGGCTGCTCCATGTGCTGTTCGGAGAGCTTTGTCCGCGACATCGGCCTGATGGGGAAGAAGCACGGCTGGACGGTCGTCTTTGGCGGCAACGCGGGCAGGCGCGTGCGTACGGGTGACGTGCTGGCGGAAAACGTCGATGACGACGAGGCCTTGCGTGTGGTGGGCTGCGCGCTGGGTGTCTATGCGCTCAAGGCCAAGCCCAAGGAGCGCACCGCACGATTTGTCGAGCGGGTCGGCATAGAGATGGTCATGGCCGCGCTGGGCTAGATTCTGTGATGCCTCGCTGATTCCGGTGTTGTCCAGCCATGCGGGCAGCACCGGTCTATCCTGCCCGGGTAGGCGTTATATCCGGCTCCCCAGTTGTTGCACTGGGTGGAAAACATGCGTACAAGTCGGGGCTGCGGATCGCTTTGCAGACAGGAGTAGCAGCGTGCGGATCATCATCATCGGAGCCGGCGAGGTCGGTTATCATATTGCCCAGCGGCTGGCCGTCGAGAACAAGGAAGTCCTTGTCATCGACAAGAGCGCCGACGCCCTGAGAAAACTGGCCGAATCGTCGGACGTGCAGACCATTCAGGGATCGGGCAGCAGCCCGGAAATCCTGGAGCAGGCGGGCATAGCCAATGCCGACATCCTGCTGGCCGTCACGGACAGCGACGAGATCAACCTCATCTGTTGCTTCTTTGCCAACATGCTCAGCACCAAGGTGACCAAGCTGGCCCGCATCCGCAGCAGCATGTACACCAACTACAAGCACCTGCTGACCGGCGACCAGGTGGGCATCACCAAAATCATCAATCCCGACGAAGAGGTCGTGAACTCCGTCCTGCGCCTCATGAGTGTGCCCGGGGCCGTGGAGATCAACGAGTTCGCCGACGGCAAGATCCGGCTCATCGGCATCAACCTGCCCGACGACAGCCCGGTGGTGGGCACACGGCTCCTGCAACTGCGCGAAACCATGGGTGAAGACCTGCGCGTGGTCATCGCCGCCCTGGTCCGCAACGGCGAGCTGATCATCCCCAGCGGCCTGGACCGCATCAAGCAGGGCGACGTGGTTTACTTCGCCTGCGATATTCGCGACCAGGAGGACATCCTGGCCCGGCTCGGCGTCCTGGCCGATCCCGTGCGCGAGGTAATGATCATCGGCGGCGGAAATATCGGCTACAAGATTGCAAAATCACTGGATAACAAGTTTTATCACACCCGGATTCTCGAGAGCCGCCAGAAGCGGTGCGAGTTCCTTTCCGAGCGATTGGACAGGCCCATCGTGCTCATGGGCGACGCCACGGACCAGGAGATTCTGCGCGAGGAAAACATCCGTGACATGGACATGGTCATCGCTGTTACCGGCGACGAGGAGACCACCATCCTCACCTGTCTTCTCGCCAAGAGCCTGGGAGCCAAGCGCACTGTCACAAGGGTGAACAATTTTGCCTACATGCCGCTCATCGAGCCCATCGGCATCGACTATGTCGTCTGCCCTCGGCTCTCGGCCATCAACTCTCTGCTGCACTACATCAGGCGGGGAAAGATCATCTCCACCGTGAGCATCAAGGGAGAACAGGCCGAAGCCCTGGAAGCCATCGCCCAGGAGAAATCTCCCATCGTGGGCAAGGCGATCAAGGATCTGGACCTGCCGCGCGGCTGTCTCGTGCTCTGCTTCCAGCGCAAGGACGAGGTCGTCATCCCCCGGGGCGACACGGTCATCCAGCCTCAGGACAGGCTGATCATTATCTCCACCAGACTGAACATTCCCAAGGTGGAGAAGGCGCTGACCACCAAGGTGGAGTTCTTCTAGGATGCGCTGGCAATACGTCCTTCACATCATCGGCGCCCTTGTGGCGTGCATCGGGCTGACCATGGTCTTTCCCCTGGCCTGGGGGGTGTACTACGGCGACGGAACCGCCGCGCCGCTCGGCCTGTCAATGGGCATCACCGTGCTCTCCGGCGCGCTCCTCTTTTTCGTCTTTCGCGACCCGGCGGCCGCCAAGGCGGCCATGACCCACCGTGAAGGCATGGCCATCGTCGCCCTGGGCTGGTTCGCGGCAGGCCTCTTCGGCGGACTGCCGTTCTATCTTGGCGGAACCTTCGAGTCCGTGGTTGATTGCGTGTTCGAATCCCTCTCCGGATTCAGCACCACGGGGTCGTCCGTGCTCGTGGATATCGAGGCCGTGCCCAGGGGGATTCTCTTCTGGCGCAGCCTGACGCAGTGGCTGGGCGGCATGGGTATCATCGTCCTTTCCCTGGCGATTCTCCCGTTCCTGGGCGTTGGCGGCATGCAGCTCTACAAGGCCGAAGTGCCGGGCCCATCGCCGGACAAGCTCAAGCCGCGCATCAAGGATACCGCCATGACCCTGTGGAAGGTCTACCTCGTGTTCAGCGTGGCCGAGACCATTTTGCTGATGTTCGGCGGCATGGATATCTTCGACGCCTTGTGCCACACCTTCGGGACCATGGCCACAGGGGGCTTTTCCACTCGCAATGCTTCCGTGGCGTCCTTTGACAGCGCCTATATCGACTACGTCATTACTCTTTTCATGCTTATCGCGGGAGTAAACTTCTCCCTGCATTACCTGCTGCTCAAGTGGCGCCCTTCCGCCTTGATCAAGGACCCGGAATTCCGAGTCTTTGCCGCCATGGTCGCGGTATTCATTGT
>CAMYLL010000177.1 GCA_947259235.1 uncultured Pseudodesulfovibrio sp.
GCTGGTCGAACGGCTCCGGTCCCATTACATAATAGAAGGCCAGCAGGTGAACACCGGCGCATCCATGGGCATCGCCGTCTATCCAAACGACGGAGAGACTGCTGAGGCGCTTCTGGAGGCTGCGGACCAGGCCATGTACAAGGTCAAGCACGGCGGCAAGAACAACTTCGCTTTTTTCGAGGACGCCGCCGGAGACGAGAACGGCAACCTGAACTGACCCGCACCGCGCCTTTCCCCTGCCAACAACGCGAACGAAGCCCCCGTGAAATCATCCGCGGGGGCTGCTCTTTGTCCTGGCCTCGGCCTCAGCCGTTGGTCTTTGTGCCGGAGTAGGTAAAGGACTTCTTGTCCATGGTGTAATATCCGCCCCGGTCGATCCCCACCACCTTGCCGCAGGGGCACGCCACCCGGCCGTCCCGCTCCTCCATGTTCCAGACGCGGTCTATGCGGTCCTTGTGGCAGCGGTGCACCTCGCCCTGGCCTATCTTGCGATAGCGCCAGAGCTTGCGGCGGCAGGCGGCGCATTTGAGCACGAGCATGATGGCCCCCAGTCTCAGCCGCGTTCGTAGGTCATGGTCTCCCCGGCGGGGAAGTCGTCCAGCCGCTTGGAGATACCCGCCTGGAGAAAGGAATCGACCCACCAGTAGATGTTGTTCTTCCTTACCTGGTCGCGCAGGCGGGTCATATGACGCCGCCGCTCCTCTTTGTCCCAGTGCAGGACGCGATGCAGCGCCTTGGCCACGCCCTCCATGTCGTATGGGTTGACCAGATAGGCGTCGCGCTGCAACTGGGCGGCCGCCCCCGCGAACTCGCTGAGCACGAGCACCTCGTCCTCGGTCACGTTGCAGGCGCAGTATTCCTTGGCCACCAGGTTCATGCCGTCGCGCAGGGGGGTGACCAGGGCCGTATCCGCCGCGCTGTAGTAGGCCACCAGTTGGTCGGGTGGAAAGTTGCGGTAATGATAATGGACGGGAACCCAGCCCGGGAAGGAAAACTCGCCGTTGACCCGCCCCACCAACTGCTCGATCTCCACGCGCAGATCCTTGTACTCGTCCACTTCCTCGCGGCTGGGCACGGCGATCTGGATGAAGTTGAACCGGCCCATGAGGTCCGGGTATCGACGCAGTAGGGTCTGGATGGACCGGATGCGCTCGGGGATGCCCTTGGTGTAGTCGAGGCGGTCCACGCCGAGGATGATCTTGCGATGACGCAGGGCCTCCTTGATGTTGAAGGCCTCCCGGGCCACCTCGGGCCGCTCGGCGATCTGGGCGAACTGGTTGTAGTCTATCGAGATAGGGAAGGCGCCGACCCGGAAGGTGCGGTTGCCCATGTCCACTGTGACCACCGAGCCTCGGCCGCGCACCTTGGCCTCGGGCATCAGCCGCTGCAGGCTGCCGGTGAAGTTGCGGCGGTCCTGAATGGTCTGAAACCCCACCAGATCGAACTCCGTCAGGGCCTGGATCAGCTTCCACCGCCAGGGGAGCTTCATGAAGATATCGGGCGGCGGGAAGGGAATGTGCAGGAAAAACCCGGTCTTGCGCTTGACTCCCATGCTCTTGAGAAAGAACGCCTGGTGCATGAGGTGGTAGTCCTGAATCCAGACGTAGTCGTCCTGGGTGGTCTGACGGGCCACCACCTCGGCGAATTTGAAGTTCACGTCGAGATACATGCGCCAATACCGGGCATCGAACCGGCACCGGGTCTGCAGATCGTGAAACAAAGGCCAGATGACCTCGTTGGAAAAACCGAAATAGTAGCCGTCGACCTCGTCTTGGGTCAGAGGGACCGTACTCAGTTCGTATCCGGCTTCGGCCGAGAACTTCGCCAGCAGGTCGTCCACCTCTGCGGTCTGGTCGGACAGCCCGGCCCAGCCTATCCACATGCCGCCGCGATTGCGCAGCACCGGGGCCAGGGCGGTGACCAGTCCGCCCCCACCCGCCTTGATCCGCCATTCTCCGCCCTCCTGCCTCAACGCGGCGGGAAGCCGGTTGGACACCACGACCAATCGCCTCACTGCAGGTTCCATCAGCCTCGCTCCTTGGGCCTGTGCATTTCACTTTTCTTCATATATTGAACGCTACCGGTCTTGGCCGACGATATCAAGGGTGGGTTTTGAGCGAACGAGCAAAAAAAAGCGGTCCCGAATGTTGACAAGGGGAAGCGGGTTATTATCTTTACGCGCAGTCTACACCAATGCGCCGCCCCGAGGCGGCCTGTCATTTCATACAAGGAGAGACACGATGAGTTTGAAACCCCTGAACGACCGCGTGATTGTGAAGAGAAAGGAAGAAGAGAGCAAGACCGCCGGGGGCATCTACATCCCGGATTCCGCCAAGGAAAAGCCGCAGGGCGGCACGATCCTGGCCGCCGGTCCCGAATGCAAGACCGTGAAGAAGGGTGACTCCATCCTCTTTGCCAAGTATGCGGGCAGCGAGTTCCGGATGGATGGCGAAGACCTCGTCATCATGCGCGAAGACGACATCCTCGGCGTGTTCGCCTAAATCCTTCCAACCCACATTTCATAGGACGACACATCAATGGCAAAATCCATAGATTACAAGGCTGTTGCCCGCGAAGGCATGCAGAACGGCGTGAACATTCTCGCCAACGCGGTCAAGGTTACTCTCGGCCCCAAGGGACGCAACGTGATGCTCGAAAAAACCTGGGGCGCGCCCCAGGTGACCAAGGACGGCGTCACCGTCGCCGAAAAGATCACCCTTGAGGACAAGCTCGAGAACATGGGCGCCCAGATGGTCAAGGAGGTCGCCTCCAAGACCAACGAAATCGCTGGCGACGGAACCACCACCGCCACCATCCTGGCCCAGATCATCTTCAACGAGGGCGTCAAGCTGCTGGCGGCCGGGCGCAACCCCATGTCCATCAAGCGCGGCATAGACATCGCCGTCGAGGCCGTCATCGCCGAGCTGGACAACATGGCCAAGCCCGTGAAGAAGAGCTCCGAGATCGCCCAGGTCGGCGCCATCTCCGCCAACAACGACGAGACCGTCGGCGCGATCCTGGCCGAGGCCGTGGAGAAGGTCGGCGACAACGGCGTCATCACCGTTGAGGAATCCCAGGGCCTGACCACCCAGCTCGACGTGGTCGAGGGCATGCAGTGGGACAACGGCTGGCTCTCCCCCTATTTCGTCACCGACCAGGACAAGCAGGAGGCCGTCTTCGAGAAGCCGTTCATCCTGCTCTCCGAGGGCAAGATCTCCAACATCAAGCCCCTGGTCCCCATCCTCGAGGCCGTGGCCAAGGCCGGTCGGCCCCTGGTCATCATCGCCGAGACCGTTGAAAACGACGCCCTGGCGGGCCTGACCATCAACGCCATGCGCGGCGCGCTCAAGGTCTGCGCCGTCAAGGCCCCCGGCTTTGGCGAACGCCGCAAGGACATGGTCCGCGACATTGCCGCCATGACCGGCGCCACCGTCATCTCCGAGGACGCGGGCGTGACCCTCGAATCCATCAAGCCCCAGGACTTCGGCTCCGCCAAGAAAGTCGTGGTGGGCAAGAAGAATACCCTCATCGTCGGCGGCACTGGCGACAAGAAGGCCGTCCAGGCCCGTTGCGACGAGATCATGGGTCTGGTCAAGAACTGCGCCAGCGACTACGACCGCGAGAAGCTCCAGGAACGCCTGGCCAAGCTCGTGGGCGGCGTGGCCGTGATCAAAGTCGGCGCTCCCACCGAAGTGGAGATGAAGGAGCGCAAGGACCGCGTGGAGGACGCCCTCAACGCGACCCGTGCGGCCGTTGACGAGGGCATCGTCCCCGGCGGCGGAACCGCCCTGGTCCGCGCCGGAATGGTGCTGGCCAAGATCAAGCTCAAGGACGACACCGAGCAGGCAGGCGTGGCCATCATCGCCCGCGCCGTGGAGGAGCCCCTCAAGCAGATCGCCAACAACTGCGGCCTGGAAGGCACGGTTGTCGTGGAAAAGGTCAAGGAAATGAAGGGCAGCAAAGGCTTCAACGCCGCCACCGGCGAATACGTCGACCTGGTCAAGGAAGGCGTCATCGATCCCAAGAAGGTCACCCGCATCGCCCTGCAGAACGCAGCCAGCGTCTCCGGCATGCTGCTGACCACCGAGTGCGCCATCTCCGAGGCCGTGGCCGAGGAAGACTAGCCTCACCACCAAGAGAAACGATCAAGGCCGGGCTGTGATGCCCGGCCTTTTTTCGTGGTTTTTGGCCCTGTGACAGTCATATTATAACTCCTCCACCCGCTCCTTTTGTTGCGCTTTCTCCTGCAAAGCCGTATCGATAAAGCAACATGAGTTTATTTTTCGGCAAGACACAGGGCCTTCGCAAGCAGGCCGGGGTTGCACATAGGTCCCTCGACCGGAGGACAACCCTGTTGCAGACGGCCGTGATCGCCACCGTGGTCCTGGTCTTCTCTGCCGCCATCATTTCATACAACGCCTACCGCGTGGTGACCCAGACCGAGGGAAGGCTGGCCAACATCCTCCGGCTGGCCGAGACCTCCCTGGCCACCGCCGTGTGGCAGCTCGACCACGACTCCGCAAAAGATTTCCTCGACGCCGTGCTCATGGACGATTCCGTGGTCTTCGCCCAGGTCATCGCGGAAAACGACATCGTGGCCGAGCGGATTCGCTCCCCCTTCTACAACCGTCCTTTCAGCTATTTCGAAAGCACGCCCCGGTTCCTCTCCATGACCACCGAGATCAGAAAATACGGCGAGCACATCGGAACCTTCAACCTCGCGGCGTCAACGGAGCACATCCACAAGGACATCCTGATCAGCGCGGGATACACCCTGGCTCTGGCCCTGGGTCTGATCCTAATCATCACCCAGGCCACCCTCCATTTCGCGCGCAAGCGGCTCATCCTCCCGCTACAGCGACTGGAGGCTGCGGCCCTGACCATTGCCGAGGGCAACCTGGAGACCCCGGTGGACACCTCCCCCGCAGGCGAGCTGGCCACCCTGACCCGGGCCTTCGAGGACATGCGCCAATCCATGCGCCATCTGATCAAGGATCTCCAGGTAGCCAACGCCCGACTCGAAGACCACCGCAAGCACCTCGAAGCCACGGTCAAAGAGCGCACAGACGAACTGGAGAGGAATAACGTCTCCCTGAACAACGCCCTGGCCGAGGTGAGAACCGCCAAGCGTGCGGCCGAAAAGGCAAATCTGGCCAAGAGCAACTTCCTGGCCAGCATGAGCCACGAAATCCGCACCCCGATGAACGCCATCCTCGGCATGGCGGACATCCTCTGGGAAACAGAACTGACCACCGACCAGGCGCGATACGTCCAGGTCTTCAGAACCGCAGGCGAGAGTCTGCTCGAGATCATCAGCGACATTCTCGACCTCTCCAAGATCGAGGCGGGGCGGCTGCTCCTGGAAGAAACGAACTTCAGCATCGCCGAGACCGTGGACAAGGCATGCGCCGTCATCGAACCGAGGGCCACGCACAAATCCCTGGAGTTCACCTGCACCCTGGCCCCGGATGTGCCGGACAGGCTTGTGGGCGACCCGACGCGCCTGCGGCAGGTGCTCATCAACCTGCTGGGCAACGCGGTCAAATTCACCGAGCGAGGGTCAATCAGCCTGAACGTGACGCGCGCCCCGGGCCACGACGGCGGGCACACCGTGCAGTTCTCGGTGTCCGACACAGGCACGGGCATCCCGGGGGACAAGCTCGGTTCCATCTTCGAATCCTTTACCCAGGCCAACAGCTCCACCACCCGGGAGTACGGTGGCACAGGCCTGGGGCTTGCCATCAGCAAACAATTCGTCCACATGATGGGCGGGCGCATCTGGGCCGAGAGCACTCCGGGACAGGGCAGCACCTTCCACTTCACGGCCAACTTCGCGCCTTCAAGCGGCACGGCCCCCTTCACGGTCGAAGAAAACGCCAATGCCCACCCGGAACTCCCCGCCGCCTCGATACTGATGCTGGAGGACTCCAAATACAACGCCTTCGTCATCCAGACCTATCTCAAGGACACGCCCTGCCGCCTGACGGTTGCCCCTGACGCGGCGCAAGGGCTCAAGCTGTTCTGGCAGGGCGGGTTCGACCTGGTCCTCATGGATATCCAGATGCCCGGCATGAACGGCTGCGACGCCACCAAGGCCATCCGGCAATGGGAGGCGCAAACCAATACGGCCCCTACGCCCATCGTGGCCCTCACCGCCTT
>CAMYLL010000178.1 GCA_947259235.1 uncultured Pseudodesulfovibrio sp.
AGCCGTCGCATCTCCCTGCCGGCCTTTAGGAGTTTTCCCTGACCGCTTCCTGCCCGCGCCTGGGTGGCCGCGCTTCATAACTGACTGCGTGGACTCTGTCATTGCCTAAGCTCCGATAGGTTATCTGGTACAGCTGCGCATGGGTCCTTGGCGGCTCGCAAGACGTCTCTCAGCCCGAGCCGGAGAAACCGACCAGGGCCACGTGCTCGCCGCCCTTGACCTTGAGGGAGATGCGGTCAAGGAGCTTGATGTTGCTGCCCACCACGAAGGAAAGGTCGCGCACCTCGATGTCGTTGTCCAGAACGTAAGGGGAGCGCCCGACCACGGCCTGGGCAAATTCCGGGGTGTGGTCAAAAGCGCGCATGATCTGCTTGTAGCGCACGGAGCTGTCCTGGTAGACCTGCCAGAACTCCATCAGCTCCTTCCACGGATCATACAGCTTCTCGTAGGCCGAGAGGAAGGCGACGATGGCGCCCACGTCGAACTGGCCCTTGATGGCGTAATAACCGCCGATGAGAAAAAGGACGAAGGGGCCGAGGCTCATGAAGAAATTGTTGACGAACTTGATGCCGAAACGCAGGGCGTTCTGCGTCAGGGTCGCCTTGTAGAGCTTGTTCAGGACCTTGTTGAAGCGTTTTTTCTCCAGCGGAATAGAGGCGTTGGAGTGAACCTCGTGGACGCCGGACACCGCCTCGCCCACCAGGCCGGAGAGGCGCTGGGTCTGCTTGATGCGCTCCCTGTTGGCCCGGCGGAAGTACTTCTGGATTCTCGGCAGGAGGATGAGCTCTATGGGGTAGAGAGTGATGGAAATCAGGCCGATGGTAGGATTGAGGTGGATCATGTACCCGGCCATGGCGAAGAAGGTCAGGATGTTGACCGCGGGTACGGCCACGGCCTGGCCGATGAAGGTGGCCACGGGGATGAATTCCGTGATGATGTAGGAAATGACGTTGCCCGGAGAAGTGCGGCGGTAGAACTGGATCGGCAGGGAGAGCAGGTGTTCGTAGAGCCTCTCGCGCACGGTCATCAGCGTCTTCTCGCCGATGTAGTTCTGCATCAGGTTGATGACGTACTTGAGCACGCCCGCCAGGGTGACCGCGCCGATGTAGAGAGCGCAGTAGCGGTACAGGGCGGGCAGATCCTTCAGGCCGATGGCTTCGTTGATGATCCGCTTCTGCATCTCAAGGGGAAGCACGCGCATGGCCACCGTGACCACGATGACACCTATAACTATGAGCTGGAGATGAAGATTCCTGAACAGAACCCATGAATAAAGCGATGTCTTGGTGATTCTTTTGGTTTCATTGGGATGCGGCATATTCGATTCCCCGGAGGTGATGATTTTGCGGACCCCGAAGATATAAACGCAATACGTATCTTTTCCAAGCGATAAGTGAATTGCATCATGTGATGTGGACAGCGCTGTTGAAAATGTGGCAAATACAGTCTAATCCAAAGTCAGCGAGGTACCGCGTGATCAAGTCATCCATACGCTTCAAGTTCTTTGCGGTTCTCCTGGTTTTCAGCCTGGCTCCGCTGTTCCTCTCCCGTACCATCACGGGGCGAGCCGCCCAGACCATGACCGGCAGCCTCACGGAGAAAACCCGGACCGAGCTGCTCGCCATCGTCACCGCCGAGCTGCAGCACAATGCCATGTCCATCCTGCGCATGGTGGAGGGACGCGGCCAGGCCCTGCGGATCGGAACGCACCTCCTGGCTCAGGAGGCGCAGCAACTCATGGCCGGTCCGGCCCCGGACGGCAACCTCACGCTCCCCACCATCGAACCGCCCGTCATGGACCACGTCATGCACATGGCCCGCTACGGCAGGCAAACCAGAAACGACAGGCTCAAGCCGCTCAACGTGAGCTTTGAAAGCCCGTCGTTCACCCTCTCTCCCGGCGCGACCGCGGCCGAGGTGCGTGACCAGATGCAACGCCTCCAGGGGCTCCTGCCCCTGTTCACCAGCCTCTATACCGAGCTGGACACGTCCGTCATCTGGGCCCAGGTCGGGCTGGAATCCGGGCTGCTGGTGACCTACCCGGGGCACGGCTCCTTCCCCATGATGTATGACCACCGCACCCAGCCATGGTACGTCAACACCAGAAAAACAAACCGCCCCACCTGGACCACCCCCCTGCTGGACCCGGCCACGAAGCAGATGGTGGCCGCCGTGAGCTACCCTCTTCACACCCCGGACGGGACCTTTGCCGGAGTCGCGACCCTTAGTGTGCCCATCCAGTCCATTCTCTATGAGACCGAGCTGAAGTCACGCTGGAGCGACGACATCCTCTCGTTCATGGTCTCCCGAACCCAGGACGCGGGCCTGCGCATCCTGGCCCAGCAGTCCTACGAGGAGGCCGGGGAACGCCGCCATCACTGGATGGCGGACATCGAACCCGAGTATCTGACCGCCGACGAACCGGAGGAGCTGGCCCGGCTCCTGGCCGCCATGGCGAAGTCCGACAGCGGGGCCATGCGCCTGTCATACGAGGGCGAGGATTCCGTCTGGGCCTATGCCTCCAACGACAACTTCTCCTTCCTGCTCATCGTGCCCGAAAGCGTCGTGGCCCGCCTGCCCGACGAAGTCTCCGGGTCCGTGGGCACTCTGCTCGAAAAAGTGCGGACAGTCGCCGCCATCATCTCCGCAGCCATGCTGCTGGTCACGGCCCTCTTCGCGTGGTTCGGCTCGCGCACCTTCACCCGGTCGCTCATCGCCATGACCGAGGCGGCCAGACGGCTGGCCCATGGCGATTTTTCCACCAGGATCGACCACCGCACCGGCGACGAGAGGGACGTCCTGGCCGCCGCCTTCAACGACATGGTCCCCCGGCTGGAGGAGCACATGCACCTCTCCCGCGACCTGGAACTGGCGGAGGGGGTGCAGCGGATGCTGCTACCCGGCGCAGTCCCCTCCTTCCCCGGCTACGACATCGCGGGCGACATAGCCTACTGCGACCAGACAGGCGGGGACTATTACGACTTTCTCTCCGTTCAGGGCGAGGGCGGCCCCGCCCTGGGGGTCATCCTGGGCGACGTCTCGGGCCACGGCATCCCGGCGGCCCTGATCATGGCCTCGGTCAGGGGCCAGCTGCACAGCCTGACGGATTTCTCCATGCCCCCCGGCAGGCGCATCACCGCCGTCAACGCCCGCATCGCCCAAGACCTGGACGGAACGGGCCGCTTCCTGACCCTCTTCTATCTGGAGCTCTCGCCCGGCTCCGGCGCGATCCGATGGGTGCGCGCCGGGCACGACCCCGCCTTCCGCTACTCGCCGGACACCGACAGCTTCGGCGAGCTCAAGGGCGAGGGGCTGCCCATCGGCGTTCTGGAGGAAACCGCCTATGACGACTACGAAGCCACCCTGACCACGGACGAGGTCCTGATCATGGCCACCGACGGCGTCTGGGAAGCCCGGGATGCAGGGGGGCAAATGTTCGGCAAGGAGAGAATACTTGCCTTAGTCAGGGAGAATGCTCATAAGAGTGCTGAGGGTATTCGAGTCGGAATCATGGAGGCTGTGGCAAGCTATCAGGCCAACGGCCAGGAGGACGACATCGCCGTGGTGGTAATCAAGAAGCTTTAGGCAGCCCGAACGTTCCTGAAACACATGGGAAAAGGCATGACGAAACACGTCACATCCTTTCAAATGACCAACAAGATGAACTGTTTCAAGCGGTTCCAGCCGGAAGTGGAAAGCTTCGGGCTGGCCCACGGCCTGCCGCCCAAGTCCGTGTTTCACCTCACCCTGTGCCTCGACGAGCTGGTCACCAACATCATCGACTACGGATACGCCGATTTCGACGAGCACCCCATCGACGTGACCATCACGCTGGACGGGAGCCGCGTCAACATCCGCATCGAGGACGACGCCCAGCCCTTCAACGTCCTTGAGGCCCCGGACCCGGAGCTGGACGTCCCGCTGGAGGACCGGCTCCGGCCCATCGGCGGCATGGGAATTCATCTGGTAAAGAACATGATGGACCGTATCGAATACACACGGGCGGACGGAAAAAACATCCTGATGCTCCAAAAGAACATCTGCAACGAGTGCTGCCCCCAGGGGTAGCCCGCATAGGGAGGTCTACTGTGGCAATGATCGAATCCAAGGAAAACGGCATCTTCATCCTGGCCGTTGACGGCAACCTCGACGCCGAAGGTACCCAGGCCATGGAAGAAAAGGTCCTCGCACTGCTTGAAGCCGGGGAGACCAGCCTGCTCTTCGACTTTTCCCAGCTCGACTACATCAACAGCTCCGGGTTGCGCGTGCTCGTGCTCGCCTACCAGCGGCTCAAAAAGGCGTCGGGCCGGGTGGCCATCTGCGGCATCAAGGACTATATTCAGGAAGTCTTCGAGGTGTCGGGCTACGACAAGATATTCCCCCTGTTCCCGGACAGGAACGGCGCCATGACAGGCATGTAGCCCCCCCCGGCACGAAGTTCTGCGACGTAACCGCCCCGCCAGGGGCGGTTGCGTGCATGTTTTTTCTCCACGCCCCTTCACGAACCCTGCCCCATCACCAGCCCCCGCAGTGGGGACGCCTTCTGCACGCTCTCCGGCGTTGTGCGCAAGGGATTGTCGTAGTCAGTTCCGGCGCAGCCAGGCCGCCGGCCGCCCATCGATGAGGGCCACGGCCGTGGAGACAAAGGCCATGCCCGCCACCAGCCGCCACGTGAACGGCTCGCCCAGCACGAGGATGCCCAGGGTCGCGGCGCTGAAGGGAATGAGCAGGGTCACCAACTGCACATTGGTGGCCCCGGCAGACCCGAGGATGCGAAAATAGATGGCATAGGCCAGGGCGGAGCAGACCAGTCCGAGTCCGGCCACCGCGCCAAAAACCTCCAACCCGGGAAAGGGCAGCTCCCACGGACGGCACGCCACCAGGACAACCGGCGTCATGACCGCCAGGGACGCCGCCAACTGGCCCGTTGCCGCCACCAGGGGCGGAACCCCGCGCAGACGGCGGCCGTAAATGGCAGAGCAGGCATAGGACATGGCCGCGCCCATGACGGCCAGCTGGCCCATGACATGATCGCCCGCCCCGCGCAGGGCGTCGGTTCCGATGAGCACGGCCACGCCGCCAAGGCCGATGGCCGCGCCAACGTACTTGCCCGCCGAGCCGCGCTCGTCCGTGGTCATGAAATTCGCCAGGAGGATGGTGAAGGCCGGGGTGGTGGCGTTGATCACTGCGGCCAGCCCGCTGTCGATGTGCTGCTGACCCCAGACGATGAGGGTGAAAGGCAGGAACGTATTGAGCACGCCCATGACCAGGAACTGACGCCACCGGCCCAGATGCTCGCGCAGGGGCAGGCGGCCCAGGGCGGCCACGGCAAGAAGGCCCAGACACCCGACGCCCACGCGCCCCCAGACCACCACCAGCGGCGGCAGCCCGCCCAGGGCCACCTTGTTGAAGAAGAACGACCCGCCCCATATAACGGAGAGGGTGATCAGCAGAAGCCACTCGGCCAGCCCCATGCGCCTGATTGCGTCGGTGGACATGTTTCCTCGATTCGCGCCAGTCATGATGCCCCGCACGGGAACCTTACAGGGACGCCGAATGACTGAACGTAGCTGGTTGTGGACGCATGCACGAAAACCGGTCCGTCGACCCGGGGCAACCGCGCAGGATCAAAACACGAAAAAGGATCAAGGCCGAAGCGCGGTCTTCCCGCGCCGAGGATTTGATCCTTTTTGAAATGGCGAACTGTTCGCGCCTTCTCCCGGCCGCCTGCTAGCGGAGCCGGGTCTCGCCCACTGCGCCCTGGAAAAGGTCCGGGGTGGAGGCCATGGCTGTCTGACGCAACGAGAGCTGCCCGTCCGTGCGGGCCTGGAGGAACGCCATCCGGCGCAGTTCCAGCCGCTCGAACTGGGTCGAGCGCTTGCCGAGCAACTGCTCTATGCGTTTTTCCCGGGCCTGAGCCGTCAGGGCCGGACCGTCCGCCGCCACAGCACCGGGCTCGGCCTGGGCCATCATGACCTCAGCCGGGCTGTCCGGCGCGTCATAGCCACGCACCGTATCGGGCAGTTGAAAGGCGTCACCGGAGAGCACCCCGTCGATCTTGGCCTGGATGACCTCGGTGGGGTCCTTGTCGTTGGCAGCGTATTCATAGGTGAATTCGCCCACGGTATACGCCGTGGATGCATACTGGAGCAGCGC
>CAMYLL010000179.1 GCA_947259235.1 uncultured Pseudodesulfovibrio sp.
CAGCAAAATTTATCGGCGACATATTCCCCAGAGATTCATGAGGACGTTCCTCGTTGTACTCACGGATAAAGTCCTCCGTAATGGCCCGAACTTCGCTCAGGCTGTTGAACACGTACAAATCAAGCACTTCTTCTCTGTAGGTCCGGTTGAACCGCTCGATGTATGAGTTCTGGGTGGGCTTGCCAGGCTGAATGAACTCCAGATTCACGCCATGCGTGTGAATCGGCGTGCAAATATGACCCACCCCGAACGTGATTTTCGGGTGTTGGGGGGAGGCTTTTCCGGGGGCGGCGGCAGGGTCGGGAATGGAGGGAGCCCGGATGGCGACCGGAATTCCCGACCCTGCCGCCGACGCGTATGCGTCCTGCCCTTGGTGCTGTCCCCTGCCTTGTTTCAGCCTCCAGCTTTCATTGCCTGTCTCGATGATCTCGCAGTGATGTGTGACGCGGTCCAACAGGGCCGTGGTCATCTTGGCGTCTCCAAAGACCTGTGACCACTCCCCGAAGCTCAGGTTCGTGGTGATCAGCACCGAGGTCCTCTCGTAGAGCTTTGAGAGCAGGTGAAAGAGCAGCTGGCCTCCTGACCTGGAAAACGGCAGGTAGCCGAGTTCGTCCAGGATGACCAAGTCGAAGCGCGCCAAAGTCTCGGCCAGCCGTCCGGCCTTGCCGTCCGCCTTTTCCTGCTCGAGCTGGTTGACGAGGTCCACCAGATTGAAAAAGCGCACTCGGGCGCCGTTGCGCACGGCATTGGAGCCGATGGCGATGCTTAAATGCGTTTTTCCGGTGCCCGTGCCGCCTACAAAGACCACATTGGTCCAGCTCTCCATGAAGCCGCCCTGGTATAGATCCCTGATCCTGGCCTCACCGACGTGCGAGTCCTGGAAGTCGAAACCGTCCAGATCTTTGCTCACGGGAAATCTGGCGATCCCCAGGCGGTATCGGATGCTGCGCACGCGGCGCTCGGCCTGTTCCGCCTTGAGCAGATCTAACAGAAACCGTTCCAGAGTGGCCCCGGATCGACGACCGTGCTCAAGCATCTCGTCGTAAGCTCCGCGCAGGCCATGCAGCTTGAGCTCTTTGAGCAAAGCCAAGATGTCATTGCGAAGCATGGCTCGCCTCCAATAGCTGGTCATAACGTCCGCAGTCGGCCACAGGCTCGCATTTGATCCTGAGGTGATCGGGGACGCAAACCTCTTGGGTTGGCCTTTGATCACGGGAGCGGTTCAAGATGTTAAGGACCACGTCCCGACTCACCGTGTTCTGGTCCAGGGCCGCCTGGCAGGCGTCGGTTACTGCCTGGAGTCCATGGCTGGGCACCGCTGTCAGGATACCCGCAAACTGTCGGTCCCAGTCCTTATGCCGCCGCAGGGACAGACGGATTTGCTCCATCGGCGCAGGAAGCCTCCAGTCCTGGAAGGGAGCGCCGTTGCGGAGCGCTCCGGGCTTACGCTCCAGGACAGGCACGTAGTGCCACGGGTCATAGACAGTCTTTTCTCTGCCGAATCGGCGGGCATGTACGGCCAGCACCCGGCCATCGCGAATCACCGAGATGTGGTCGGCGTACGCCTTGATCTGCGCCGCCTGTCCAGCCGCCTCGCAGGGTACGCTGTACCGGTTGTGATCAAACCGCACCAGACATGTGGAGGAAACCCGGCATTCCTGAATACGGTAGCCATCGAAAGGGGCTGCGGGTTTGATTAGGTTTTCACGCTCCTGCAGGAAGACCTCCCAGATCGTCTTGTCCGTAATCTCCGGATGAGCCTGAGTCTTGGCCCAACCAATAGCTCGCTCCAGCAGCCAGGCGTTGTACTCCTCAAGGCTCCCGAAACGCCATCTGCCGGATAAAAAACGAGTACGTACCAGATGGACTTGATTTTCCACCTGTCCTTTTTCCCAGCCAGCAGCAGGCGTACACAGCGTGGGGTCCACCAGGTAATGAGTGCACATCTGCTCGAAGCGGGAATTGAGTTCGCGTTGCTTGCCGCGTAGAACTTTGTTCACTGCGGTCTTCATGTTGTCGTAAATACCTCGGCCACAAGATCCGCCGAAGAAGGCAAAGCCGCGCTGATGGGCGTCGAATACCATCTCCTGGGTCTCCCGAGGGTAACCGAAGCAGAAGACCATCCGGCTATGGCACAATCGCATGTGCGCGGTCTTGACCGTCATTGGCATGCCGTCAATTTCGAGTTGCTCGTGGCTCCAGTCGAACTGGTAGGCCTCTCCAGAGGCGAAAGTCAGCGGGACAAAGGCTTGCGACACCCTGTGCCCTTCGGCTTCGCGCCAGCGGGAGACATGACGCCGGACAGCATCATAGCCTCCCTCGTAACCTTGCCCCTGAAGCTGCTCAAACAAGACCTTGATCGTGCGTCGATGTTTGCGTGGAAGCCCGACATCCCGCTCCAACTCGCTTTCCAGCCAGGTCGTGAATTCACCAAGTTTGGGCATGGGCTGGATCGCTCGTTTGTACTCGAAGCGCGTCTCCTCCGAGCGCAACACCTTGCGGACCGTATTCCGGCTCATGTTTAAATTCTTGGATATCTGCCTGATCGGCGTCTCATGCCGGTCATGGGCCACCTTAATTTTTCGAATTGTTTCCACCGTCAGCATCTCCTCGCTGGCCCTCCCGTCACGATTTTCTCGTGACCTTGAGGGGCTTGCCGGGGTGGGTCAAATTTCGACGCCGATTACCGGCTCAGGTGGGTCATATTTGCACGCCGATTCACAGGGATAAACGCTTGCCGCCGGGCGTTCAGCGCGCCCACCTCTTTCCCAAATACTGCGATCGCATAAAAAAATACACGTCGCTGACATCCTATGAACTTACATGATCATAGGAGGTCAGAATGATCGATTTACAAAGTCAGCTTAAACAACATTTGCCCCCGCTGTTTGCCGGAACTTCTTTGGATTCCCTGACAGGTGATGCTGTTCGCTGGAGAACAATCCAGAACATGCGAGCTCAAAAGCGAATCCCCAAAGAGTGCTTCAGGCGACAAGGGACCAGAAAAATGTTGATCGTCCGAGATCCGTTTCTTGAATGGTGGATGTCACAAGTGGACCAAGGTTAGCCCCGGATAGGGGAGGGAAAAGGCCGGAAGACAACTCGTTCTTCCGGCCTTTTAACGTTTCAAACAGGAGAAAAAAAATGTCTCTTTTCCGTTATTATGCGCAACAAAATGGCGATAAGCCGGGTCCGTGGAAAGTAGTTGAGAATACCCTGGAAGACTTCGAACGCGCAAAGCAGGATGGCGCGGCGTTCATTTCGACCATGGCTTTCGAGTACGAACCCGAGAAAGGCAAACCGGAACCGCGTCGCTACGGCGATCTGGTCATCGACTTTGACAGCAAGGAAGATCCAGAGATTGCTCGCCAGGACTGCATTCGCTTGGTTCATTACCTAAGCCAGCGTGGAGTCCGGCCAGAACTCCTCCATTACCATGTTACAGGAAACAAGGGATTCCACCTCGTGATTCCCGCCTGCCTATTTTGGGATAAAGGCGACCCTCTGCTGCCTATGATTTATGACAGCTTGGTCAAGTTTATTGTAGCGCGACTATGGCCAGACAGACCCAGCACCATCGACCCGAGTATGTATTCGATGGGTAAGGGCAAGCTCCTCCGCCTGGAAAACATCCTGCGCGGAGTCGGGACATACAAAGTCCCGGTAACCTGGGATGAGCTGTCCGGGACGCATTACTCGGAACTGATCAAGCTGGCAAACGCTCCCCGACAGATTGAGGCCGCGCCCTGGGATGGGAAATTTGCCGAGCCATTGACTAGGCAGTTCCTGTTTCACAAGGCTTTCGTTCATAATCCGTCGAATAGCTCCCTAGTTAATCCGATGAAGTTGATTTCGAAGTGCGCTTTCATGCGGCATTGCAATGAATGCGCCGAGACGTTGAGTGAACCCGAGTGGCACGCAATGATCTCTGTCCTGAAAGGACTCGGAAAAACAGGGCGTTGGTTGTCCCATGAGCTGAGTTGTTCATACCCTTCCTATGATTGGTCACAAACGGAAGAGAAGTTTGACAGGGTCGTCCCGAACATTAGTTGCGACAAAATCAAGGCGCTGTTCGACTGCGGATGCGACTGCGGTGTTGCCACCCCTTCCAAGTTGTGGACTACGGCTACCCCTTCCGAGGCGTCCGAAGCAGCCAAGTCCACTGAGGCGCAACAACTTCTCAAATTGTCTGAAGCATTTGAGCTTTATCCATCCGATGATGGCGAGCCTTGTGCCGACGTCCGCGTGGGTGACCACAGGGAAACCTATAGACTTAAAAACCAGGAGTTTAAGAACTTGTTAAGCTATCAATACTTCAATGAAACCGGTAAGCCCTTGAAGGCTCTCGCGGCGAATGACCTCCTCAGTCATCTCATCGCGCAATCCCTGCACGGCAATTACGAAAAGCGAAAGATCCATATCCGTGTCGCTCACCTCAACAATGCCGTGTATATTGATCTCTGCGACGACCGTTGGCGTGCCATCGAGATTACTACTGAAGGGTGGCATATTGTAGACGAACCTCCCGTACGGTTCCGGCGCACGTTAGGCATGCTGCCGTTGCCCGTGCCCGAACAAGGCGGTTCGGTCAAAGAACTCCGGAGACTTCTGAATATTGAGGAGGGCGAATCTATCCTGTTGGAGGCATGGCTTCTTGGCCTTCTCTCAACCGGACCCTTTCCCGTCCTCATACTCGAAGGCGAACAGGGGACGGCCAAGAGCACGACAACGGAAATCCTGCGTCAGTTGATCGATCCGTCGAGCGCGCCCACCCGCGCGGCACCGCGCAATGAGCAGGATTTGATAATCGCGGCGAACAATTCGCATATAATTGCACTAGACAATTTATCCGGCCTATCCCCGTGGATATCAGACGCGTTGTGCAGAATTGCCTCAGGTGGCAGTTTCTCCGCACGGAGGTTGTTTACGAACGAGGATGAGGTGCTGTTTACAGTCATAAAGCCCATTGTCCTCAATGGAATTGATCAGATTGCGGAACGGCACGACTTGGCCGACAGGAGCCTCAGGGTAACCCTGCCGGTGATCGCTCCTCAACAACGACTCACGAGAGCTCAACTGGAGGTAGCCTTTGCCGAGGCCGCGCCAAAAATCCTTGCCGGACTTTGCGATGGCGTGTCCTGCGCCTTGCGAAACAGGGCAAATGTACAGGTTGAAAATTCACCGAGAATGGCGGATTTCACCGCATGGTGCGTAGCGGCGGAAGAAGTCATGCCATGGAAGCCAGGGGAGTTCCTGGAGGCGTATCGGCAGAACCAAGGTGAATCCATTGGGCGTGCGATTGAAGCTGACGATGTGGCCAGCGCCATCATGACTATGATGGAGTGGCAGCAGATCTGGGAAGGCTCTCCTTCAGACCTTCTCAGAGCTCTTGATGGGGTGGTTGGCGAGAGATACGCAAACCTTAAGACGTGGCCACAGACACCAACTAGCCTTGGCAAGCGACTCTCGAGAACCCAGGCGTTTCTCCGCAAATCAGGGATTGAAGTCGATCGCCAAAGTAGTGGTAATCGTTTAATAACAATTAGAAACCCCAAGGCAAAACTGAACCCAAATGTCTTCATCCCGAACGGAGAAACGTTCTAATCAGTACAGCCGTCTGGGGAGCATCCCCAGGCGGCATTCAAATGGCAGTTAAGGCGGTTGGGGCGGGTGTAAACAGATTCCCATGTAAGCAAGAAATTCAAAAAATAACCGTCAATCAAATCAGTCCTCGTCTTCTTTGCTATTGAAATAATCCGCCGCAACCGCCCTAAGCGCCATGGGTAAAGGGTTACAGCCGATTGCCCACCCCCTATTTGTTCAAATCAACCTGCTTCATTTCCGTGTAGCATCCTGTGCCCATGTGTTCTTACCAGATGCAAAATTACACAGTACGAAAAACTGACTCGGATTCATTGCCTGGAAGGAAAGTGCGTGGCAAGGTCACTTTAATAAACACACCATTAAATCAACCAAAAAACGCCGACCATGACCAGATACCGCTATGCCCGTTTTGCCGATGGAAATTACTCTCATTTCGTCGACACTCCTACAAATCGGTCGAAAATGATTGCCCATAAAGCAGATGCTTTCAGCGTCCACACTTATTCCCAACCGCTGGAAGATATGCCCAGACCAAATCGCAT
>CAMYLL010000180.1 GCA_947259235.1 uncultured Pseudodesulfovibrio sp.
TCAATGTCCGTCAAGGGCATGGAGCTGCCAGCCTACGACCCGCGCGGGGCATACGGCATGGCCCTGGCCTATGCCACCAGCACCCGGGGCGGCTGCCACCTGCGCGCCTATCCCGTGAGCCATGAAATATTGCGCAAACCCGTGGCCACGGACCGCTTCAGCTTCAGCGGCAAGGCGCGCATCATCAAGCTGGCCGAGGACACCAACGCGGCCGTGGATTCCCTTGCCGCCTGCAAGTTCGTCTTCCTGGCGGCCGGGCTTGAGGAATATGCCCGGGCCTACACCGCCGTAACCGGCATCCCCGCGTCCGGGCCGGACCTGATGGCCGCGGGCGAGCGCATATATTACAATGAAAGAATCATGAACGCACACAACGGATTCGACGGCTGCGACGACGACCTGCCGCCGCGCTTCTTTGCCGAGGCAGGCTCCTCGGGCGGAGGCATTGAGGTGACGCCCATCGACCGGAACGCGTTCCTCGAAGCCCGGAGCAAATACTATCGCGTCCGGGGGCTGGACGACCAGGGAAGACCCACCCGGGAAACGGCCATGCGCCTTGGCCTGGAGCTGGATCGATGAAGACGCTGTGCGACAAGTACGCCCGCAAACTGGTCGAACAGGGCTTGTGCGAGGCCGACACTGCGTTGGTTGGCGGGCTGGACGCCGAGCTCGAATGGAACCGCCATGACCCGCGCATCGCCGTGCTGGCCCCGCTCTTCGACCTGCTGCCCATCAACTCGCTGGTCTTCGCCCCCCCGGCACAGCCATACGCCACCATCATCGACTGCCTGGCCAAACCCGCTCCCGGCGCGCCGCCCATAGCATCCCTGCGCCCGGACGACACCGAAACCCGCACCTTTCTCCACGATATTCCCATCTGCACCGACTTTTCGGCCCCGGCCATGGCCGCCGCCCTGTCCAGGCGCAAGGCCGCCATCATCCCGGGCCACGGCATCGTCTCCTGCGGAACCGTCAGCCCGGAGCAGGGATTCGTCCACTATTCGTCCACTATCTTCGCCTGCTTCGTCCTCTTTTTCGGCCGTTATCTGGCCCAGGCGCGCCAGGGCGTCCCCGATGCCGAACTTCGCGCCGCCTTCGAGACTGTGGTTCCCCGGCTGGCCCCGCCCCATGACGCACCGCCGAAGCTGAGCACCGCGCCCCTCGACTCCGAGGACGCCATCCTCGCGGCCATGGCCGAGGCGGGCCGCGCCGTGGTGGGCCATGGGCTGGTGGACTCGTTCTTCGGCAACATCTCCTGCCTGTTGGACGAGAACATATACATCAGCCAGACCGGAAGCTCCCTTGACGAGCTGGAGGGTTGCATCGACCGCTGCCCCATGGACGGCAGTTCCACCGCCGGGCTGACCGCCTCGTCCGAACTGACAGCCCACGAGGACGTCTACCGCCGGGCCGACGTCCGGTGCATCCTGCACGGCCACCCCCGGTTCTCCGTGATCATGTCCATGGACTGCGACCGAAACGACTGCGCCGACCGGGGCAAATGCCACCTCAAATGCACCCAGTGCCGGACCGTGGAAGGCATCCCCATCGTCCCGGGCGAGGTAGGAACCGGTCCCACCGGGCTGTGCAACACCCTGCCGCCCGCCCTGGCCTCTGCCGGAGCGGCCATCGTCCACGGCCACGGCCTCTTCACCTCGGGCCGGGACACCTTCGCCGATGCCTTTGCCACCCTCCTCGATGCGGAAAACCGCTGCCGCCGGGAATACTTTCGTCGGCTCGACACCCTGCTTGGGAACACAGCCCTCCCTACCGACACTTGACATATCCGCAAAAGCGGATATGTGTGAGTCATGAATAGGCTCGCGGCGCAATTCAAGGGGATTTCCGATCCCATCCGGCTGAGGATACTCAATCTCCTGGCTCACGGAGAACTCTGTGTCTGCGACCTTATCGCCATCCTGAACCTTCCCCAGTCAACCATATCCAGACACCTGGGCTGCCTTCGCAAACACGGCTGGGTCATGGCCAGACGCAGCGGGAAATGGATGCACTACCAGCGTCCGCCGCAGCCGCCCCCTTTCCAGGCCGACCTCTTTTCACTGCTCGACAAGGAATGCATCACCGATGACCAGGCCAGGGCCGATTCAAACGCCCTGGCCGCCAGACTCGCGGACGGAGGCTCCTCCTGCGGCCGCGACTGCTCATGAGGAGTCCGACCATGGCCGAAATCAAACGCCTCTCCTTTCTCGACCGTTTTCTTACCCTCTGGATATTCCTGGCAATGTTCATCGGCGTCACGGCAGGCTCCCTGGCGCCGGGAATCAAGGACACCATCAACCTCTTCCAGGTCGGCACGACGAACATCCCCATTGCCGTGGGCCTTATCCTGATGATGTATCCCCCCCTGGCCAAAGTGCGGTACGAGGAGTTGCCCCGGGTGTTCCGCAACTACCGCGTGCTCGGGCTTTCCCTGGTCCAGAACTGGGTCATCGGCCCCCTGCTCATGTTCGGGCTTGCCATCGCGTTTCTCTCGGGCCACCACGAGTACATGGTCGGCCTGATCCTCATAGGGCTGGCGCGCTGCATCGCCATGGTCATCGTCTGGAACGATCTGGCCGACGGCGATACGGAATACTGCGCCGGCCTGGTGGCCTTCAACTCCATCTTCCAGGTGCTTTTCTTCTCGGTATACGCCTATGTCTTCATCACGGTGCTGCCCGGCTGGTTCGGCCTGGAGAGCGTGGTGGTTGATATCTCCATGGCCCAGATCGCCCAGTCCGTCTTCATCTACCTGGGCATCCCCTTCCTGGCGGGCATGGCGTCCCGCTTCATCGGGCTGAAGCTCAAGGGACGGGAGTGGTACGAGGAGACATTCGTCCCGGCCATCGCGCCGCTGACTCTGGTCTTCCTGCTCTTCACCATCCTGATCATGTTCTCCCTCAAGGGCGAATACATCGTCCAGCTGCCGTTTGACGTGCTGCGCATCGCCCTGCCCCTGTGCATTTACTTCCTGGCCATGTTCCTGATCTCGTTCTATCTCTCGGCACGGGTCGGGGCCACCTACGAGCAGTCCGCCACCCTCTCATTCACCGCCGCGTCCAACAACTTCGAGCTGGCCATTGCCGTGGCCATCGCGGTGTTCGGCATCGACTCGGGGGTGGCGTTTGCCGCGGTCATCGGCCCGCTGGTGGAGGTCCCGGTGCTTATCGGGCTGGTGGGCGTGGCCCTGCGGATTCGCGCGCGCTACTTTCCCCATGCCGTGCGCACCCCCACCGGGGTCTGCCACCTGACGTGCAAGCCGGAGTAGACGGGTGCGCCGCCGTGGGGTAGATTCCCCGGCCATGAGCACCCAAAAGACAAACAGGAGCAAGGCCGCTCCGATCCTGTGGTTTCTGCTGATCGTTTTCGCGGCCACATGGTCCGTTGAGTATTCCCTGATCCGAAGCGGCATCCGCTTCGACACGGAATATTCACTGTACACGCCCACCCTGTGGCTGCTGGCGACCATGTGGATTCCCGGCCTTGCCGCGCTGCTCGTCACCGCCTTTGCAGAGGGAGCCGCGCCCCGGCGGCTGGCCGCCGCCCTGAGTCTGCGCCCGGGGCAGGCCGGGCCGTATTTTCTCTGCGCGCTCCTCGTCCCCATGGTCTTCGCCGTCATATACGCCGTCAGCTGGGGAGCCGGATTCGCCACGCCGGACTGGACCCTGCACGCCCTGGCCCAGGCGTCCGACGACCCGCAGAGCGTGAACGCGACCTCGCTTTTCACGGTCATGCTTCCCGCCTCCATGCTCCTGGGACCGGCCATCCAGTTTGTCTTCGCCCTGGGCGAGGAGTTGGGCTGGCGCGGCTTCCTGCTCCCCAGGCTGATGATGCTGGGCAAGCTCAGGGCGTACCTCATCCTCGGTCGTGCCTGGGGTTTGTGGCACGCGCCCCTCATCCTCGTGGGTTTCAACTACCCCGGCCATCCCATTGCAGGCATCGCCATGATGTGCGTGGTGACCACGGCCTTCGGCCTGTTCATCAACGAGATGTTCCTGCACTACCGATCCGTCCTGCTCGCGGCCTTCATCCATGCCGCGGTCAACGCCCAGGCCCAGGGCATCTGGATGTGGCTCTTTCAGGATACGGACCCGCTGCTTGGCGGCGGTTTCGGGCTGACGGGCGCGCTGGTCTGGCTGGCCGTCGGCGCGTTCTGCGCCCGCACCCTCAGGCGAAGCCGGGCCGGGCGCCCCCCTTTCTGACCCAGCTTTACTCCGGATTTGGAGGAAGAGCCGGACAACAACCGCATACAACGAAAAAGCCCCCGCTCTCGCGGGGGCTGTTCGAAAATTTCCGTCTGGAGGTTGCCGAGTAACAATGCCTCAGCCAAAGGATTCCTGTTTGTTGGGTGTTGCCTGAAAACGCTTCCGATTCTCTGAATCCGGGTTGAGTTTGGCGTTACCTGGTAAACTTTCCTTTGCTCTTGACTCCACCATACGCCACCTGTTCGGCAGTGCAAGAATTATTTTATCAATCAGGCAAACTTTTACGCAAAGTATCAGCACGGCCACAGCCACGGCAAGAGGCTGTAAAGACAGACTTTTCACAAATCACGAACATACCTCTCGCCAGGCTCAACGGCTAGCTCTTGATCAACCTGATCAGGAAAAGCAAAATGACGGCTCCGGCCGTGGCCATGAGCAAAGAGCCGAGGAGGCTCGTGCTGTGAAAGCCCAGGACGCCGAAGGTGAAGCCGCCCACCACGGCGCCCACCACGCCCACGACCAGATTGCCCACCAGGCCGAACCCGCCGCCCGTGGTGATTTTTCCGGCCAGAAATCCAGCCACAAGACCTATAAGCAAAAATCCGATGATCCCCATGTGTGTCTCCTTGGTATGCAGGGCCGGTCAATCGACCCCATATTGTTTGCGTATGCGCTCAAGCTCCCCGGACTGCCGCAACCGTCTCAACCCTTCGGAAAATATGTGCGCATATTCCTGCGAATGCGGATTGGCGGGTGAAAAGGCAATGAAGAGCGGCGTCCGCTCCTCAAGACAGCCTGCCAACCGCAGGGCCGCGCCCTCCCCCTGTGCCCGCAACAGCCAGCCCAGAACCCGAGGGTCCTCTGCCAGCACGTCGATCATCCCCAGGCGAACGCGCCGAACGTTACGTGACAAGGCATTGTCGCCGTGCATAAACGCCACCCGTCCCGTATACCGGTTACGGTTGACATAGTCGTCCAGCGCACCCGAATAGTGATACCCGGCGATGACGCCGAGGGAGACGTTCCTCAGTGATTCAAGGTTCTTGTATATCCAATGACTGGATCGGCTGGAGAAGAAACAGGTGGCCTGATCGTTGATCGGTTCGACCGGGTAGACGAAGTCCGGCGCGTCGTCCCGCGTGGCATCGACTATGGCGTCGAAGCCTCCGCTCCGGGTTTCGTCGATGGCGCGCTTCCAATTAACGGGCATGAAGGAAACCGAATGCCCGGCCTCCTCAAATATCATCCTGGCAATATCCACCGAGATGCCCTCGCGTCCGGTCTTGATCGGATCGCAGATGTACGGACACCAGTAATCGCTGGCCAGGACGATGGTTTCAGCCCGAGCCGGTGCGGACAGACAGAGCAGGGTGAGGATGAGAAACAGACCCAGGGCCTTCATTGATCTCCCGCGAGGACTGCACACCGCCCGCCCAGCGCGAGGAGATTCCCCACACGTCCGGGCCGAAGCGGCGGCACAGAGGGCTCTACAGTTTTTCGAAGTATTCCTTCTCGGCTCCGCACTGGGGGCAGACCCAATCCTCGGGCAGATCCTCGAACGCGGTCCCGATGGCGATATTGTGCTCGGGGTCTCCCTCGGCAGGGTTATACACATAGCCGCACGGGCATTCCCATTTATCCATGATTTGCTCCCTCCATGGTTTCAGTTCATATTCAATAAAAGATACCACAATCGGCACGGGATACAAGCATGAATTGCTTAGCGGAAACAGGGGAAAGGAGCAAAAACGCCCCGCATACGTCATTGCCTGTTGGAACCGGACGAAAAACGCCGTAAGCTGGCCGGAGAACCCAGCACCGGAGGTACGACATGCTGAGCAAAGCGATCTTCTCCCTGACTTTGGCCCTCTTCCTGGCCGTGCCTGCCATGGCGGAGGATACGGCCATCATCTACGGCG
>CAMYLL010000181.1 GCA_947259235.1 uncultured Pseudodesulfovibrio sp.
GTGGCCGCCTCGGACTGGGCTATCTCGTTCTCGTGGTGGGGGAAGGAGAGATCCTGGCCGCCGCCGTGGATGTCCAGCGGCAGGGGCGCGTATTTCTCGCTCATGGCGGAACATTCCAGGTGCCAGCCCGGACGGCCCTGTCCCCAGGGAGAGGCCCAGGACGGCTCGCCCGGCTTGGCTCCTTTCCAGAGGGCGAAGTCGAGGGGGTCCTGCTTCTCCTCGCCGGGGTCGATGCGCGCCCCGGATTCCAGCTCGTCGATGTTGCGGCCGGAGAGCTTGCCGTATCCCTCGAAGGAGCGCACCCGGAAATAGACGTCGCCTGACGGCGTGGGGTAGGCGTGGCCCTGCTTGATGAGGCGTTCGGTCAGGGCGATCATCTCCGGGATGTGCTCGGTGCACTTGGGCTCCACGTCGGCGCGCAGCACGGCCAGCCTGTCCATGTCCACATAGAACTCGCCGATGAACTGCTCGGCGATGGCCCCGGCCTCCTTGCCCACCTCGTTGGCGCGCTTGATGATCTTGTCGTCGACGTCCGTGAAGTTGCGGATGAAGGTGACGTCATACCCCGTGTGGCGCAGGTAGCGATAGAGCACGTCGAAGACGACGCTGGAGCGGGCGTGGCCGATGTGACACAGGTCGTAGGCGGTGATGCCGCACACGTACATGTTCACCGCGTTGCCGTTCTCGGGGACAAATTCCTGCTTTTTCCTGGCCAGGGTATTGTAGAGTCTCATTAAAACGCTCCGTTCGTAATCTTTTGAATTCTTTATCTGTTGATTAAATATGTCGCTCTGCGTCCGTGGTCACTTCCACGTTGAACAGGCGCATGTTGTCATAGATGTCGCGTCCCATGAAGAAATAGAGCAGGGGCACGGGCTCGACGGGCCGAAGCGAGACGGCGATCATGCCCGGCGCGGCCACGAAATCCTCCAGCCCGGCCAGGGCGTCTGCGGCCGCGCGGTTGCGGTCACCGTGGGCATAGCGGACCATGGCCGCAATCTCGGCCCGGATACGGTCACGGGCGTCGGACTCCGAGGTATTCAGGAGCCGGGCCATGCCGCCCACCAGGAGCTCGACGAGGGAACGGTCGATGAAGACCATATCCGCCGAATGCAGACGCATACCCAGGAATTTTTCCACACGAAGCTGGGCGAGGTCAAGGCGATCGACCACGCCGGAAAGCTCGACATGCCCCAGTTCGGGCGAATCCAGGGACAGGGTCTTGACGGTCAACAGGCTGGTCGTCTGATCATAGGCGTAATCAAGCGCGGCATCGCCCCTGATGCCGTCAATACCCATGGAGGCCAGCGGGCCGGTCCAGGAACCCATGGTGGCTGGGACATTCTCGATCGCAAGGCCCATGGCCTGCGCGGTGACGAAGTGCGGCAGCGGGTTTCTCTGGTCAAAGGCGGTGATGCGCACGAGGTCGGCCGTGGCGCGCTGTCCCCAGGGGAGGGTCGCGTCTACCTTGGTCAGCTCCACGCAGTGGTCGAAGATGTCCACCGAGATGTCGTCATAGCTCAGGGAGAGGTCGGGCACGTCCGCCACCACCTGATTGAAGGCGCGCTCCACCTCGTGATTGACGAACCAGGACAGCCCAAGGGCGCAGAGCGCGGCAAAGACGGCCAGAGAGACGAAAAATTTCCAGACCCGGGACATGATCGGCTACAGCTCCCTCAGGCCCGTCACCGCGGCCACGGCCTTGATGCCCTTCTTTTCGCCGGTGAAGCCGAGCTTCTCCTCCGTGGTGGCCTTGACGTTAACCTGGCCGGGGGCAAGCCCGAGGAGGCGGCACACGTTGCGCGCGATCTGTGTGGCGTGGGGCGCGAGCCGGGGAATCTGGGTGATGATCGTCAGGTCGGCATGGACGATGCGCGTCCCGGCCTCGCGGGCCATGGACAGCACCTCCCTGAGCAGCACGCCGCTGTCCGCACCGGCGAACCGGGCGTCCGTGTCGGGAAAATGCGTGCCGATGTCGCCCCCGCCAAAGGTCCCGAGCACGGCATCGGCCAGGGCGTGAAGAAGCACGTCGCCGTCCGAGTGGGCCACGACGCAGGGACCGCCCGGAATGGGCACGCCGCCAAGGACCATGGGCCTGTCGGCCTCGCCGCCGAAACGGTGAACGTCATAGCCCCAGCCCACGCAGGGGACCGTGGTCCGCGTCTCTTCCAGCCGCTTGAGGTCTTCGGCAGTGGTGATCTTGATGTTGGTCGGCTCGCCCTGAACCACCGCGACCTCGGCCAGGGGGTCGTACATCTGCTCGACCATGCTCGCGTCGTCGGTGACGTCCCAGCCCTCTGCGGCGGCCCGGGCGTGGGCCTCGCGCAGCAGTCCGGTCTCAAAGGCCTGGGGCGTCTGCACCCCGCGCAGCTCGGCACGGGGCAGGGTCTGCCTCACCACGCCGTCTTCCACGCGCTTGACGGTATCCGTCACCTCGGTTGCCGGGATGACGGCACGGGCGCCATGCTCCAGGGCGTCGATGAGCGACGTGATCAGTGCGGCCGAAACAAAGGGGCGGGCCGAGTCGTGAACCAGGACCGCGTCGCACTCGGCGGGCAGACGGTTCAGGCCGTTGGCCACGGAGTCCTGCCGTCTCCCGCCTCCGGCACACACGGCCCAGCGCAGGCCGAGATCCTCGCTGCGGAAATATTGGCCGATGCGTTTTTCCATGGCCTGTGCCTCGTCCGGTGGAAAGACGAAGACGATGCCGCGCAGGGCGGCCACGCGGGAAAAGGTCCGGGCGGAATGCCAGAAGAGGGGCGCGCCCTTGTAGGTCAGGTACTGCTTGCGCACCCCGCCGACGGCATCGGCCAGACGCGTGCCAGACCCTGCGGCCAGGATCATTCCCCAGATGTTCTTGAGCGGTCGGTCCATGTGCATCCCGCGTTGCCGCACGCGGGAGGGGGCGGCCCTCCCGGTGCGGAATAATCAAGTTTGGAGTCGGCCGATAAGCCGGGTCCTGTTCCCCCGAAGGGGCGGCTGTCATTCATCTAGGGCGACTGTTACCAGCCGCCTCAAGCAACCTACCCGGTAGCCTGGGTCGGGCCGACCTCGTAACGCTACCCTATTTGGTCTTGCTCCTAACGGAGTTCACCTGGCCTGCCGCGTCACCGCGACAGCCGGTGGGCTCTTACCCCACCCTTTCACCCTTACCGCCGGATCGCTCCGGAGGCGGTCTGCTCTCTGTTGCACGTGACGGGGATCACTCCCCCTGGGCGTTACCCAGCGTTATGCCCTGCGGAGCCCGGACTTTCCTCTCCGATCAATGATCGCAGCGACAGCCTGTCCGGCTCCAAACTTGAAGTCTTTCGATCTATTCGTCGCCCGATCCGGCCAGCGAACCCTGCTGCCAGTAGATGAGCCGCTGGCAGTTGGGGCAGCTGAGAATCTGCTGGCCCTTTTGCAGTTCGTTGAAGATCTGCGGCGGGATCATGATGTGGCAGCCATGACAGACGGCCTCGGTAACCGGCACGATGACCGGATTCTCCATGCGCTCGCGGATGAACTCGTAGCGGCCGAGGATGGGCGGCGGCACGACCTTGCACGCCTTCTTGCGCTTGCGGGTCAGGGAATCAAGGCGCTTCTGCGCTTCTTCCAGGCGCTCGTCGAGGGTGGTCTTGAGGGTGGCGTACTGTTCCTTGACGCCGCTCATCTCCTCGTTCAGCGACTGGGTGGCGTCGTCCTGGCGGACCAGCTCCTCGTTGACGGCGGTCTGCTCGTCCTCGCGCATGCGGTTGAGCTTCTCAAGGCTGTCCATCTCGCGCATCATGGCGTGATATTCCTTGGTGTTGCCAACCATCATGAGCTTGTTCTTGCTCTTTTTGATCTTTCCGGCGTCCTCTTCGATCTCCACGACCAGCTTCTTCTTCTGGCCCTTGAGAATCTCCATGCGCTCGTCTATCTGAATGCGCCGCTCGTCGAACTCGCTCATCTGGGCCTCAAGATCGGAGAGCTCCAGAGGAGCCTTCGCTATCTCGTCCTGGAGAACAAGGATCTCGTCATCCACCTGCTGCAGGATGATCAATTGCTCGATTTGTTTCTCGTACATCGGTACAACCTCGCTATCTATTTGAAATCACGCACTTGCGCAGTTCCTTCGTTAGTTTCTGACGCGCACCCGAAACGGGTCCCCGCCAGGGAAAAACCGGACCTCGACGCCCTGAAGACGCGCCCCCAGCAACTGGGCGAAACGGCGCATCATCTCTTCTTCCAAAGAAAAATGTCCCACATCGATCACGCACACCTCCGCATCCACGGCGGGATGGTACTTCATGTCGCCGGTGATGAAGACGTCCGCCCCGGCCCTGGCCGCGACGCCTGCAAGAGAAGCCCCGGACCCGCCGCAATAGGCCACGGTGGCGACGCGCTCGGGCTGCGGGCCGGACAGCGTCCAAAAGCCCCGGTCGTTGGCCGGGAGCAACCCGTCGAGCACGGCGGCGAAGGCGTCGAACCCCATGGGCTCGGGCAGCCTGCCCACCTGGCCGAACCCGACCTCGCTGTGCGGCGCGGCAAGCTCGTGCACGTAGAAAATCGGCCTGCGCCCCACGGCAAAGGCGATGGCGTCGGCCACGGCGGGCCAGCCCTCGCCGTCACAGACCACGCGGACCTCGCCGCTGCGGCTCTGCGACACGGAATGAACCGCCTCGCGCCCGGCCCAGAGATCGGCCGCCTCGCGGGAGATGGGCTCCTCAAGATAGAACGACACCTCGACAGGACAGGCGCCGCGCTCCACCTCAAGCAGACGCGTCTCGCGCAGCCCAAGCTCGCTCCCCAGCCAGAAGGCGGGGCCGCCCGGGCTGACGTCAAGTGAGGTGTGGGCGGAATAGAGCCAGGCATCGTCCCGCACCACCCGGCGGACGACATCGAGAAACCGGCCCGGAACGCCAAGCGACATGGGCTTCATGTAGAGCGGATGATGGGTGACCACAGCGCCCGCGCCCCAGTCGAGGCAGGCGTCGATCATGGCGGGCGTCGGCTCCAGACAGACGGCCACCCGCGCCGTCTCCACAGCGCGCCCCGCCACCTGAACCCCGGAATTATCCCAGGAGCTCTGGTTTCCCTCCGGGGCCATATTCCGGATTTCTGTAAAAATATCCTTGATTTTCATATAGTTACACCTTTATCCCGGAAACAAGATGCTCCCGTAGGGTATCCCCCTCGGGAGCATCGATTTCCTCTTCTGTAACCCGGCCTACGGCCTGTGCGGGATATTTCAGGATATATGCGTCTACCTGGATTGCCGTGGTCAATGATCGCAATAATTCCTCCCGGCAAGGGGAAAAATGGTGGGCCAGCCAGGATTCGAACCTGGGACCGACCGGTTATGAGCCGGTGGCTCTGCCAACTGAGCTACTGGCCCGTAGTCTACGAGCGGGACAATATAGCCAGAGACATGATGCGGTGTCAAGCCGTCTGCGCCGATGAAGCGGCGCAGGGGACAAAAGGCCGGGAAAGCCTCGGCTACCTGCCGCCCGGACAGGGGACGCGGTGGGAGATGTATATCTCTCCCAGGTCATGAATGAGCTTCTTGTTGTCGAACACGGCGTGCACCGTCTCGCGGGCGGCGGGGATGATGCGTCCGCGGGCGTCCTGGTCGGTGAGGAGCCGGGTGATGATGCGGGCCAGGGCGTCCGGATCGTCGGGCTCGCAGAGCAGTCCGGTCCGGTCGTGAACAACCAGCTCGGGCAGGCCGGAGACGTTGGTGGCGGCAACGGGCACGCCGGTGGCCATGGCTTCGGCGACCACGTTGGGAATGCCGTCGCGGTCGCCGTCCTGTGCCTCGCGGCAGCCCAGGGTGAAGCAGTCCGCCTCGCGGAGCAGGCTGATGACCGCGTCGTGGGTGATGGTTCCGGGCATGGACACCGCGTCTTCCAGGGCCAGCTCGCGGATGAGTTCCGCTATTTTTCGCTTCTCCCCGGCCTTGCCGTCACCCACCAGGGTGTAGCGAAAGGGGATGCCCTGGTCGCGCAGCCGGGCCAGGGCGCGCAGGATGGTGTCTATGCCCTTCTTGGGCACGAACCGGGCCACGGTGAGGATGTGATAGGGCGGCTGG
>CAMYLL010000182.1 GCA_947259235.1 uncultured Pseudodesulfovibrio sp.
TCCAATGCCCCGGTGAAGCTGACCTACTCCCCGCCCTGGTACAACAGGATGCTCTACACCCACTGGGTGAAGATGGAATACGGCTACGCGGCCAAGTGCAAGGCGAGCGTGCTGCGCGCCCTGGGCATCAAGTGGAACGGGGAGCGGCCCGAGCTCTGGCTGACGGACGAGGAACGTGCGTTCGCGCAAGGCTTCGTGCAGGCCAATGGCCTTGAGGGCAAACCCTTCATCACAGTGGACCCCAGCCATCGCCGGGAGACACGCCGCTGGCCCGCCCGCCACTTTGCCGGACTCATACGGCTCATGCGTGAGAAGCACCCGGACCTGCACGCCGTGACGCTCTATGGCCCCGGCGAGAAGGAACTGGCTCTCGAAGTTGCCAAGCTGGCGGGTGACGGAAGCTTCGCCACGCCGGACATGCTCTCCCTGCGAGAGATGGCGGCGGTTCAGGAACGCGCGGTGATGCACCTGGGCAACTGCTCGGCGCCCCGCCACTTTGCCGTGGCCGTGGGCATCCCGTCGCTGACTATCCAGGGAGCCACGGGCGTGGGCTGGGGTTTCCCCTCGGAGGAGCACGTCAGCGCCACCAAAAAGCTCCCCTGCTACCCATGCAACAGCAACTCCTGCAAGCACAGGCAGTGCCTGGAGGAGTTCACGCCGGAGGACAACCTCCCTGACGCGTTGAAATTGTTCGAGATAGGTCTTGCAGGGAAAGGCGACTAGCGCGCCGCGGGCGCTACTTCCTGTTGCTTTTCCTGGTGGCTTTCTTATCGGCTTTCTTGTCGGCGTTGTTTTCGACCGTACGTCCATCTTTGCGTTCGACTTTCTTGTCGTCGCGCTTGTTCTTGAACGTTATCGAGGCGAGGCAACCGGCCAGACCGCCGAGGACGACAGCCTTGGCCGCGGGGATGGCTCCCGTAAGGCTGAAGAGGTAGCCGAAGGCGCAACCCGCGAGAATGCCTTTTGCAAGGGCATCCATCCATGCCATGAATTCTCTGGAATCGTCGCTCATCTGGTCTTCCCTTTCCTGATCGTATTACAGAAACGAGTGCAGTTGCACGTATTGATGCGTTGTCATTGATTCAAAGGTCACCCCTATGCCGGGCATGCACATGGACTCTCCCCAGTCGCGCCGCCAGCGGACGCGGAGTTCGATGGGCGTCGAATCCTCGAATTCCCTGACCACAATCCATGCGGGAGCGTCTATGCGCCAGACCGTCGTGGAAAAGACGAAACACCCATGCTCTGACACATTAATGGTCACGGTGCGTTCGCCCGGGTCCGACTCCTGATTGCCGGTGAGCAAAACGTTGAAGACAAGCTCCGCCCGGCTGGTCACCCTGATGGATCGCGGCGCGAACGGCACGCATTCGTGGAGAACAAACTCCACCAGGTCACGATTGTCGCGAACCGTTCCGCCCTTGGCCAGCCCTCTGATGCCCCCGTAGCTGGGGTTGAACATCAGCCTGAGCACAGGGAACCGGAGCATGATCCTGTTCACTCGGTTCTTGTCCGAGCACTCGCACCGGATCATGGTCGGCACATCGATGAGCAATCCGCTGTAGGGAGCTTCGACAATGGCTCCACAGATTTCCTCGGGCGAGGAAATGCAATCGACATCCACGTCCAGCTCGCTCAGGACCTTGAGATATGCCGCACGGGCATGGCCCTTCTCGGCTATCAGCAAAAGCTTGGTTCGCACCCGATCACTTCTCCTTGATTCAAGTGGCAGGATATATGTCATATGAGTCAAATTGACAAGCGAGGTGAGAATTTCGACACGTCTCCGACACCTGACGACTATGCACACTCGTAGCCTCCTGTTATATTGGGGTTTCAACAAAGTAAAAGTTTTGAAAGTTTTTTCACGACATGCTTGACTTTGATTCTCAATATCACTACATACCCAGTGTCGACATCGAATGAACAAGCAAAAGAAGGGAACGACATGATTGACACACTCATAGTAGGGATAATAGTGCTCGCAGCGGCCGTGTATGTCGGCCGTCGCCTGTACAGACAGTATTCCTCCCGGTCGCCGTCGTGCGGATGCTCGGGCTGCGCAACCTCGGCCACTTGCAAGTCAGGTGGAATCGGCAGAAAGCCCTCCCCCGGATGCGGGCAAAGATAATTTTTTTTACCACTACATTGAAAATGATTCTCAATACAGAGCGCGAGGACTCCATCAAATGAAAGATGTTTTTTGCCTGAGAAAAGCCAAGGTCAACCAGATGCTCAAAATCGTGACCGTATCCGCCGAGGGAGAACTCGGAAGGCGCATCCGCGACCTGGGACTGATTCCGGGAACCGAATGCAAGGTCATAGGAAAGGCTCCGCTCAAGGACCCTGTGGCCCTTCGGCTCAAAGACTTCACCCTGACCCTTCGCAACAGCGAAGCAGACCACGTCACCGTGTCTCTCCTGGAGGATTAATAAGCATGGGAAAATACACTCTCGGTATCGCAGGCAATCCGAACTGCGGCAAGACGACCATGTTCAACGCTCTCACGGGCGCGCGGCAGCATGTCGCCAACTGGCCCGGCGTTACCGTTGAAAAGAAGATAGGGGTCATCAAGTCCGGCGAGGACACCATAGATCTGGTGGACCTGCCCGGAACTTACTCTCTGACAGCCTACACGCAGGAAGAGCTTGTCGCACGGAACTTCCTGGTGGAGGAACGGCCCGAGGTGGTCATCGACGTCATGAACGCCGATGCACTCGAACGGAATCTGTACCTCGCCGTACAGATCATGGAACTGGGCGTGCCCCTGGTGCTTGGACTGAACATGATGGACGAGGTCCGCAAGAGCGGCAAGAACATCGACAGCGAAAAACTGGCCACCCTGAGCGGCTGCAAAGTGGTCGAGACCGTGGCCAGGAACGGCAAGGGGACCAGTGCCCTGCTCGGCGCCGCCCTTGACCTGGCCAAGGAAAAACGCGGTGAGTGGAACCCGCTGAACATCACCTATGGCCCGGACCTCGACCCGGTGCTCGACGAGATGGAAAAACTCATCGAAGCCAACGGGTTTCTCACGGATAAAGTCCCGGCTCGCTGGACCGGCATCAAGTATCTCGAACGCGACGAAGACGTCATCATCAAGGGACGCATGGCCGATTCCGACCTCTCCAGCACCCTGGAGACGATGGCGAGGGAAGTGGCCGCCCATACCCAGAAAACCCTCAACGCCCAGCCCGACGCCCTCATCGCGGACCACCGCTACGGCTTTATCGCAGGCATGATCAAGGACGTGGTCTCCTACCCTGTCCTCGACGCCGACCGCATCAGCCGCTCCGACCAGATGGACAAGGTCCTGACCCACACCCTGCTCGGCCCGCTGATCATGCTCGGCATCGTCTATGTCATTTATCAGGTCACCTTCTCGGTGGGCGCCATTCCCATGGGGTGGCTGGAGTCCCTGTTCGGATGGATGGGCGATTCGGTCTCGGCCGCCCTGCCCGAGGGCCACCTGCGCTCGCTGCTCGTCTCGGGCATCATCGACGGCGTGGGCGGCGTGCTCGGCTTCGTCCCCCTGATCATGTTCATGTTCCTGATGATCTCCGCCCTGGAGGACTCCGGCTACATCGCGCGCATGGCCTACATGCTCGACCGGGTCTTCAAGATATTCGGCCTGCACGGGACCTCGGTGCTGCCCTTCATCGTCTCGGGCGGCATAGCCGGAGGTTGCGCCGTGCCCGGGGTCATGGCCACCCGCACCCTCAGAAGCCCCAAGGAAAAGCTCGCCACCATCTTTGTCGCCCCCTACATGACCTGCGGCGCCAAGGTCCCGGTCTTCCTGATGCTCGCCGCCGCGTTCTTTCCCGAGAACTCCGCCGCAGTCATGCTCATGATCACCCTGGGCGCATGGGTCATGGCCCTGCTCGTGGCCAGGGCCTTGCGCTCGACCGTCATCCGGGGAGCGTCCACACCCTTTGTCATGGAGCTGCCGCCCTACCGCATGCCCACCCTGAACGGCGTGCTCATCCATACATGGGAGCGCACCTGGGAATACGCCAAGAAGGCGGGAACCATCATCCTGGGCATCTCGATCCTGATCTGGGCCATGATGACCTTCCCCCAGCTGCCTCAGGAGCGCCTGGACGCCTACGACGCCCTGCGCGCCCCCATCGTCACCCATCTCGAAGCCCTCGACGAGAACGCGCCCGAGTCTGTCCGCGCACCGCTTGAGGAGCAGCTCGCCGCCGTGGACAACGCCCTGGCCGAGGAATCAATCCATCACACAGCGGCCGGACGTATCGGTACAGCCCTGGAGCCCGTCACCATGCTGGCCGGATTCAACTGGCGCACCAACATCGCCCTGACCGGCGGATTCGCGGCCAAGGAGGTCATCGTCTCCACGCTGGCAACCGCCTATTCCCTGGGCGAGATCGACGTGGAGGACACGGACACCCTCGCCCAGAAGCTGGTCAATGACGCCACGTTCTCCAAGGCCTCAGCCATCGCCCTGATCATCTTCACCATGCTCTACGCCCCCTGCTTCGTGACAGTGGTCACCATGGCCCGCGAATCGAGCTGGTCCTGGGCGGCATACAGCGTGGTCGGCTCCACAACCCTTGCCTTCGGGCTGGCAGTCCTGGCCTACAACGTGACCAAAGCCCTGTCCTAACCCGTCAGCCGGACATGAAAAAACAAGGGAGTCCCTCGGGACTCCCTTTTCATTTGCAGGCAAATCACCTATCGTCCGCACGCCAGACGAAAAGGAGCCCCATGCGCAGCCTGATCACAGTAATAAAAGATATTTTCAGAGACGCCGTCAGCGCGAGCTATGAAATGTTCAAGGTCATGATCCCGGTCATCATCGTGGTCAAACTGCTCCAGGAGCTGGGGCTCATCGCCTACCTCGCCTGGCCGCTCAAGCCCATCATGGGGCTGGTGGGCCTGCCTGCCGAAATGGGCCTTGTCTGGGCCACGGCAATAGTCAACACGACCTATGCCGGTCTCATCGTCTTCCTCTCCCTCGTGGGCGACACCCCGCTCACCGCGGCCCAGGCCACGGTTCTGGCAGCGCTCATCCTGGTGGCCCACGCCCTGCCCATGGAGAGCTCCATCGCCCGGCGATCCGGCGCACGCTTCCTGTTCCAATGCGTGATCCGGCTGGCCGGAGCCTTCACCCTGGGCTGGCTGCTCAACCGCATCTACACGGCCACGGGAGCCCTGCAGGAACCCGCCACAGTGCTCTTCAGGATGGACCCCCAGGCGGCGGCCGACCCCTCCCTGGCCACCTGGGCCATGGATCAGGGCATGAACCTGCTCTCCATATTCGGTGTCATCCTCGCCCTGCTGGTGATGATGCGCCTGCTCGACATCCTGGGCGTCATCCGGCTCATGAACACGATCCTGCGCCCGATCCTCAAGCTCATCGGCATCGGTACCAAGGCCTCGGCCATCACGGTCATCGGGCTGACCATGGGCTTGTCCTACGGCGGCGGCCTGATCATCAGCGAAGCGCGCAAGGGCAACGTGGGCAAGGAGGATATCTTCTACTCGCTCACCCTCATGGGCTTGTGCCACTCGCTGATCGAGGATACCCTGCTCCTTGCCCTCATCGGCGCCCATTTTTCAGGCATCTTCTGGGGGCGGCTGATCTTTGCCATCGTGGCCATGGCGGCCATCGTCCAGGTGGTACGCCGATTGCCCCCGCGCATTCAAAACACCTATCTCTGGGTCGGCAAATAACCGGCCCGGAACACAAAGGAGCCTTCATGTCGAACATCCAGCTCATCCACACAGAGAACGCCCCGGCCGCTGTCGGCCCCTATTCCCAGGCCACTCAGACCGGCGACCTGCTCTTTGTCTCCGGCCAGCTCGGCATCATCCCGGGCCAGGGAAAACTGGCTGAAGGATTTGCCGCCCAGACCCGTCAGGCCCTGGACAATATGAAGGCCATCCTCGAAGCCGCAGGCTCCTCCCTCACCCAGGTTCTGGCCGTGGATGTCTTTGTCATGGACATGGGCCTTTTTGCCGAGCTCAACGCCATCTATGCGGAGTACTTCGCAGACCACAAGCCTGCCAGGGCCGCCATCCAGG
>CAMYLL010000183.1 GCA_947259235.1 uncultured Pseudodesulfovibrio sp.
CCGGAACAGCCGGTCGGGCGCAGGGTTCCATATCATCCCTGTCTCATACGCCGTGGGTGCTTTTTCGGCAATACCCTTGAGCAAAAAAGTGTACACGAAATTGACTGATGGATCATGAATCGTGTGGTGCAGCATCTCATCTGTGGTGGCGGATGCGGGGGATAGGCGAGGGGGGAGGCCATAAAAAAAGGGAGTCCGAAGACTCCCTTGTGTTGATTCGTCGGTGCGGCCTAGAGGGCGTAGAGCTTGTCGCCGGAGATGACGTTGATGTCGTTTTTCTGGAGCAGTTCGATGCCCTGGTCCGTGCGGTCGAAGCGGAAGATGAGCACGGCCCTGTCGCCGCTCTGGTGGACGAAGGCGTACATGTATTCGACGTTGATTCCCGCTTCCTGAAGCATGCTCAGGATGGAGTGCAGTCCGCCCGGTTCGTCGTTGATCTCGACGGCCACCACGGAGGTGCGGCCCACGGTGAAGCCGTTTTCCTTGAGCTTGGACTTGGCGGTCTCGAAATCGGACACGATGAGCCGCAGGATGCCGAAGTCCGAGGTGTCGGCCAGGGAGAGGGCGCGGATGTTGACCTTCGCCTCGCTCAGGATGCGGGTGACCTCGGCCAGACGGCCGGCACGGTTCTCGAGAAATATGGAGAGTTGATCGACTTTCATGGTGATATCCTCGCTTGTTGAGGGGGTTAACCTTCGTTTCTCTTGTCAATGATGCGCTTGGCCTTGCCTTCGGAACGGGCGATGCATTTGGGCTCGACCAGCTTGACCTTGGCCGTGACGCCGAGGAATTCCTTGATATTCTTCATTACCTTCGATTCCGCGCGTTGTAAATTCTTAATCTCGTCCGAGAACATGGCCTCGTTGACCTCCACCTGGACTTCCAGGGTGTCCATGTTGCCCTGGCGCTCGATGATGAGCTGGTAGTGGGGGGTCAGCCCTTCGGTCTCGATAAGGATGGATTCGATCTGGGACGGGAACACGTTGACGCCGCGGATGATCAGCATGTCGTCGCTGCGGCCGGTGACGCGCTTCATGCGGGCCGTGGTCCGGCCGCATTTGCAGGGCGTGGTGTTCAGGGTGGTCAGGTCGCGGGTGCGGTAGCGGATGAGCGGGATGCCTTCCTTGGTCAGGGTGGTGAAGACAAGCTCGCCTTCCTCGCCCGGGTTCAGGCCGTCGCCGGAGTCCGGGTCGATGGTTTCGGCCAGGAAGTGGTCTTCCTGAATGTGCAGCCCGTCCTGGGCTTCTTCGCACTCGATGGCTACTCCCGGGCCCATGATCTCCGAGAGACCGTAGATGTCGATGGCCTTGATGCCGAGGCGCGCTTCGATGTCGCGGCGCATTTCGTTGGTCCACGGCTCCGCGCCGAAGATGCCGACGCGCAGGGGGAGCTTGCGGATGTCTATGCCCATCTCCTCGGCTGTCTCGGCCAGAAACAGGGCGTAGGAGGGGGTGCAGCAGATGACGTCCGCGCCGAAGTCCTTGAGCAGCATGACCTGCCTGCGGGTGGCGCCGCCGGAGATGGGGACCATGGCCGCGCCAAGGGTCTCGCCGCCGTAGTGCGCGCCCAGGCCGCCGGTGAAGAGGCCGTAGCCGTAAGCGTTGTGGATCATGTCCTTGGAGGTGGCTCCGGCGGCCACGAAGGAGCGCGCCATGAGGCGTCCCCATGTCTCGATGTCGCGCCGGGTGTAGCCCACGACGGTGGCCTTGCCTGTTGTGCCCGAGGAGGAGTGGATGCGGACGATCTGATCGCGGCTGACGGCGAACATGCCGAAGGGGTACTGGTTGCGCAGGTCCTGCTTCTCGGTAAAGGGGAGCAGCCTGATGTCTTCCAGCTTGCGGATGTCACTGGGCTTGATACCTTTCTCGTCAAATTTCTTTCGATAAAAAGGGACGTTGGCGTAAACGCGTTCGCACAGGGCCTGGAGGCGTTTGAGCTGGAGCTGCTCCAGATCCTCCCTGGGCATGGTCTCTTTGTCCACGTTGTAAATCATCGCTGTATCCTCCTTGGGCGGCCCTGATCGGCCGGGATGGTCGAAATGGAAAAACCACGGTCTTTCAAGTCCGTGGTCCGTGTCGGCGTCGTTATGCCTGCGCTACCCCACGAAAATTACCGTGGGCTTGTCAATGGGAAAGGGCGTGGCGACAGGAGTAATTTCATAGCCGGGAGATTGCCCCATGTCACAGGTTCAGTCAAGGGCTTATGTGGCTCGCGCTACCCTGGCAAGGCCGTTAAAGCCCGCCGGGGCGCGGTTTTTCCCGGCGGTCCGGCTGGACGCACGTTGCAGGTTGGGTCAAAGTCATTTACACAATACGGGCCTGAGGCGCGAGGAGGACGAATGGATTTCAGTGAACTTGTGGCCGGGAGCCGTAGCCGGCGGGTTTTCGATGAATCGAGACCGCTTGACGTGGCCACTCTGGAGAGCCTTGTCGAGCTGGCTCGCCTGACGCCTTCGGGCATGAACAGGCAGCCTCTCAAGTATGTGGTCGTGGCCGACGCACCCCTGTGCGGGGAGATTTTTCCGCTCCTCGGCTGGGCCGGGTATCTCAAGGATTGGCCCGGCCCGGCCGAAGGCGAGCGGCCCACGGGATACATCGTCGTCCTGCTGGACAGGACTATCGCCGATTCCCCGGGGTGCGACCACGGCATCGCAAGCCAGACCATCATGCTCGGGGCGCAGGCCGCCGGGCTTGGCGGCTGCATGATCGGAACGGTCAACCGGAAAAAACTCGCCAAAGCGCTTGATTTGAGCGACACATTTGAAGTGCTCCTGGTGCTTGCCCTGGGCGTTCCGGTCGAGGAGGTGGTGATCGAGCCCCTTCCCTCCGATGGAAAAATCGAGTATTGGCGCGGCACGGACGGCAGGCACCACGTGCCCAAACGCAGTCTTGATGAGCTGATCGTCGGCCGCCATCCCGGCGGCGCGTCGGGCTCATGATAACCTCTCCGAAGTGGGATAAATGAAAAAAGAAAGAAAATTCAGTGTGATGCCTTGTCATGAAAAGGCGCAGATCCTGGCCCAGTGGCTCGACGAGAAGCAGGGTACGGACATTGTCATCATGGATGTGGCGGGCATGAGCTCTGTGACGGACATGACCATGGTCGTTTCCGCACGCGGGATGAAGCACGCCCAGGCCCTGGCCGACGCCGTACTCTCCCGGTCGGCGGAGAGCTCCATCGAGTTCCTGAGCATGGAAGGGTATCAGACGGGCGAATGGATCCTCATGGATCTTAACGACGTGCTGATTCACATCTTCCGGAGCGAATTGCGCGAGTTTTACAACATTGAGGGCATGTGGTCCGAAGCGCGCAGGATCGAGCCCGACATCGAGCCCAGTATCAAGCCCGAAATCGAGCCCGAAATCGAGCCCGACAACTAGACCATGGAGAGCCCGATGGCCGAGCCGAAGAAGACCCTGCTGCTCATCCTCGACGGATGGGGCATAGCTCCCGAGGGCGAGGGCAATTGCGTGCGCAATGCCGCAACTCCCGCCCTTGACCGCCTGCTGGCCGAGTATCCGTCCACCAGGCTGGCCTGCTCCGGCCGTTCCGTGGGGTTGCCAGACGGCTTCATGGGCAACTCGGAAGTGGGGCACATGAACATCGGCGGCGGCCGGGTCATCTATCAGGATATGACGCGCATCGACATGGCCATCGAGGACGGCTCCATCATGGAGAATCCGGTCCTCAAGGAGCTCATGGCCCGGACTCTGGCCGGCAGCGGGCGGCTTCATCTCATGGGTCTCGTCTCCGACGGCGGGGTGCACAGCCACCAGAACCATATCGCCGCCCTGCTCGAAATGGCCCAGCGGGAGGGCGTCAGGGATGTTTTCGTCCATGTCTTTCTCGATGGCCGGGACACGCCGCCTTCCAGCGGCCTGGGCTATACCCGCCGGTTGATTGAGACCATGGAAACGCTGGGTGTCGGACGCGTGGCCTCTGTCGGCGGCCGCTACTGGGCCATGGACCGCGACAAACACTTTGAGCGTAACGAGGTCGCCTATCGCGCGCTGGTCTGCGGCGAGGGGGTGACCATGCCCGATCCGTTGTCAGGTATCCAGGCCGCCTATGATGCCGGACAGACCGATGAATTTGTCAAGCCGGGCGTTGTGGCCGGGGTGGACGGAGCCATAGGCGACGGCGACGGCCTGTTCTTCTTCAACTTTCGCGCTGACCGGGCGCGCCAGATCAGCCGGGCCATTTTCGACCCCGCCTTTGACGCCTTTGCCCGGCCGTCGGTTCCGGCCCTTGCCGGTTTTGCCACCATGACCCGGTATGAGCAGGCGTCGCCCCTTCCGGTCGCCTTTGCGCCCCAGAGCTATGAAGATACTCTTGGACAGGTGGCTTCCGAGAACGGCCTCCGTCAGCTGCGCATAGCCGAGACCGAGAAATACGCCCACGTCACCTATTTTCTCAACTGCGGTCGCGAGGAACCTTTTGCGGGAGAGGACCGGGTGATGGTTCCGTCCCCGCGCGAAGTGGCCACTTATGACCTCAAGCCGCAGATGAGCGCGGACGAAGTGGCCGATACTCTGATAGCCAAACTGGCGGATTACGACCTGTGCGTCTGCAATCTGGCCAATCTCGACATGGTGGGCCACACCGGCATCATGGCCGCTGCCCAGTCCGCCTGCGTGACAGTTGACGGCTGTGTTGAACGTATCGTGAACGCGGTCCTCGGGCAAGGGGGGCGGGTACTGCTGACCGCCGACCACGGCAACGCAGAGCAGATGCTCGCCGACGACGGCAGCCCGCACACGGCCCACTCGACAAACCCCGTTCCCCTCGTCTACATCGAGGACGGTTGCACCGACGTCACCCTTGACCAGGGAATCCTCGGCGACATCGCGCCCACCATTTTGGCCCTGTGGGGCCTTGAAGCCCCGGCTGCCATGACCGGCAGGAACCTCGTAAGAAAAGGATGACCATGTCTGGATCGAAGAAACCGCTGACTCCCGTGAAGCCCGCAGGCATGGAGCTCATCTTCCTGTATCCCTGCCCCCATTGCTGTCGCGAGGTACCTCTCATCGCGCCGTCGCGTCCGGCCATGGCCCAGTGCGACGCCTGCCGGGAAAACTTTCCAATCGTTCCTGTGGATGATCGGACCATTCGCTACTTCAAACTCATCCTCGCCGGAGGCAAGGCGGCCATCGACCCCGACTTTCTCTAGACCGTTGGCAGGGGGCCGGGGCGGACGCGCCGAACTCACTGAAAAACCGTGTGATTTTTTCTACACTTTTTCTATAAAGCAACCATCTCATTGAGATGGTTGCTTTTTTTTGACAAGTATCCCGCCTGAAAGAATTCGGAGTTGTGCGCATTTTGGCCTCACAATTGCTATAGGTGCATCGGTCAACGTGTGAAAACTCTCTGGGGGAATTGAATAATGGAAGGGAAAAGCACAGTGTTTATGGCGGTTTTACGGGTGTTTATTCTGATGTGTCCGGTGGTACTTCTCGGCGGCTATAATGCCCATGCCGCAGCGGATGAAGTGACAATTCTGTCAGCTCAAATCGACATGTTGACGTGGGCCCTGGTGGGCGTCAGCCTGCTTGCTGTCGTCGGCACTCTGCTTGGGGCATTATTTGCTCATAGAAGAATGTCAAGTAAGTACGGCGTTTTGGCTTTGGCGATGGCAAAGATAGCCGCTGGCGGGACGCAGGTGGCACTGCCCAGTGATGGCGGTGACAATATTGGTAAAATGGTTGGGGTGGTAAACCAAATTGTCAGTTTGATAAGAGAGTTAGAGAATAAGGTTGCAGAGAGCGAAAATGTAGCCTGCGAGGCGTCGGACAAGGCGTGCGCCGCCCTGAGCATGGCGGACCAAGCTCGCGAGAAGGGGGAGGCGGCGCGGTGCCACGGGCTGCTTTCCGCCGCGGAGTCCCTTGATGTTTCCGTGCAGGGCATCCGCGACCAGTCCGGTCGGCTCGACACCGCATCGACCACGGCCAGCCAGGGCGCGGCAGACCAGCAGCGTTACATCTCCGAGGCCGCCTCCGCCATGGAGGAGATGAACGCCTCGGTTGCAGAG
>CAMYLL010000184.1 GCA_947259235.1 uncultured Pseudodesulfovibrio sp.
ATGAGAAAGTTTTTTCCTGCCGCCGCGCCTGGAGGAACTCGGCCGTCCCCTGATTGGCCAGCAGTTCCAGTTTGCGCGTTTGCTCGACCAGAATTCCGCCGTAGAAATTCACGCCGAAAATGCTGAATAGTCCAAAAAGGACGGAAACAAAGATCAGTACCAGCTTTCCCTTGATGCTCATGATTCGCTCCTTATGGCGTTGCGCGATAGAAAACAGGAGTCAAATGCAAAAAGCATGCATCAGTTTTAAGCTATAATATTAGATGCTTGCCTCTTTCTTGGTTCACGCAAAAGTGCGAGAGGCGGGCTTTGCGCGTTGGGGTTTGAGCCGGAGAGGGGTTGCGCAGTGGGTTTGATGGAAAATTTTATTCAGTATTTCAGCCGCTTGACCGATTGTTAGCCGCGAGGCGCTGACGGCGGTTCGTCATCCGCGCGATAGTGTGTCGGTATGGCGGCCACCCTGCTTTGCGCGGTGGGTCACGGAGCGATGTTCTGAAAAACAGGCTCTGTGTTGCGTGGGAGCATTTGTTCGGCGGGGCGGAGTCTTGGAGGTCGGGGGGCCGTTGGGTGCTTTTTCCCCTGGCGGGGGGGGAGAGTGGGAGAGGAAGAGCCCCCGAGGTGCTTCCCGGGGGCTCTGTTGAGGAATGATCAGGCTGTCACAGTGCAGGATTCACGAGTGAATTCCCTGGCGGCGTCAAGGTCGGGGACAACGCCGATTCCGGGTTCGTCGGTCAGTTGGAAGGCGCTGTTTGCGAACTGCGGGCGCGGCTGGCCCAGCATGTCCTGCAGGGGGTTGTGGTTGACGTCGACCTCGAGCTTGCCGGGGCCTCCGGCGGCCGCGAGGATGTGGGCGGACGTCCACAGGCCTATGCCCGCGCCAAGGAAGTGGGGGCAATAAACCGCTCCGGCCGCCAAAGCATCCCGGGCCACATCCAGGCACAGGCCCGGTCCGCCCCATTTGCAGGCATCGGGCTGCACCACGCCCAGGGCGTTGACGGCGTAGTGCGCCGCATAATCGGCCAGGCCGTATATGTTCTCGCCGGCGGCGATGGGAATTGCATTGATGCGCTCCAGGGCGGCGAACCCTTCCGGCGCGTGGTCCGAGGCGATTGGCTCCTCTATCCAGCCGAGGGGGTAGTCGCCCAGTGCGGCTATGTTCCTTTGGGCGTCCTCGAAGGACCAGGCCTGATTGACGTCCACGTTGAGGGTGTCGCCCTCCTTGAGCACGTCGAGCACGGACTCGATGGTTTTGATGTCCGCCGCGAAGTCGAAGCCGATCTTGACCTTGAAGGTGTCGTAGCCGAGTTCCTGGTGGCGCTGCACGTTTTCCACCGCGCCCAGGGAGTTGATGCCGCTGGCGTAGGCCGGAATGAGGCCGTTGGTGGCCGGCTTGTCGTCGGCGAGGAACCTGTAGAGGGGCTTGCCCGCTTTGCGCGCCTCCATGTCCCACAGCGCGCCCATGGTTCCGGCGATGGCCTGTGCCAGCGGGCCGGGTTCGCGGCATTGCAGGGCGAGGATATGCGTTCGCGCGGTCAGGGTCTGGAAGACCTCACCCAGGGATCCGAAAGAGGAACCGAGAAGGATCGGGGCGATGACCGTGGCGCAGAGCTTGTACCTGTGTTCCGCGCCGCAGGCGGGAAAGTTGCACCATGCCTCGCCCCACCCGAAGTTGCCGTCGGCATCCTCCGTGCGGATGAGCACGGCCGGTCTGTCATGCATCACGCCAAAGGATGTGCGTACCGGGACGTCGATGGGATATCTGAAGACATGAAGGTCGATTTTTTTAACTGAAATCACGATGAATACCTCGTCATGAACTGTTTTTCTTATTCTTTGATGGTGTTTTATCAGGCGTGCGCCGCGCGCAGTCGCTGTCTGAAGACGAGCCATGCGAACACGACGAGAGTCGTCAGTGTCCACAGTGTGCCAATGGCGGCATTCACCGTTCCGCCGGCAAAGACGTAGGCGAACCCGGTCACCGTGCAGGCCGATGCGAGAAGCTTGTCGATGGTGTCGAAGCGGGTGAGCAGGCAGTTGTACATGGTCGCGCTCAGGGACGTTATGGCGAGCAGGATGACGATAAAAGACGAGGCGAACCAGAATTGGTTGCTCGTGTCCCACGTGAAGATGGGATTGTAGACGATCATGTACGGCAGGATGAACCCGGCGAAGGCGAGGCGGAACCCCTTGAGGCCGGTCTGCAGGAAGTTGCCTCCGGCGATTCCGGCGGCCGCGAGGGACGCCAGCCCCACGGGTGGGGTGATGGCCGAGACGATGGCGAAGTAGAATGCGAAGAAGTGGGCCCCGATGAGGCTGGCCCCCAGGGGCACTATGGTGGGAACGACCACCACGGCGCAGAGGGCGTAGGCCGCAGCCGGAGGCACCGAACAGCCGAGGATGATGGACACGAACATGGTCAGCACCAGGGCGATGAACAGGCTGCCGCCGCTGAACGCCTGAACGAGGCTGGCGATCTTGGAGCCCAGGCCCGTGGTTATCAGCGTCTGCGCCATGATGCCCACGAGGGCCAGGGAGACGCCGATCTTGGCGCCGATGACCGCGCCATCGCACGCGCTTTTCAGGAACTCCTCGCGAGTGGGGCGGGTTTCCTTTTGGGCAAAGCCCACCACGAGGGTGGTGACGATGGCCCAGAAGGCCACGTTCATGGGGCTGAACCGGGCCATCAGCAGAACGAAGGTAATGGCGATGGGCAGGACGAATACGGGCAGCCGCCGCCAGATGATGGGCCAGTTGATGGCTTCCTTGATGGGCTCGACGTTCTTCGAGGTGGCCAGGAACTGGACGCCCAGGGTGACCGCGAAATAGAAGAACAGGGCCGGGAGGATGGCTGCGAGCATGACCACCGAGTAGGGCTCGCCGATGAAGGTGGCCATGAGGAATGCGGCTGCGCCCATGACCGGGGGCATGATCTGCCCGCCGGTGGAGGCCACCGCCTCGATGGCTCCGGCTTCTTCGGCGGTGTATCCCACCTTCTTCATGTAGGGGATGGTGAACGCTCCCGTGATGGCCACGTTGGCCACGGGCGCCCCTGAGACCATGCCGATGAGCGAGCTTGAAACCACGGCGGTGAGTCCCGGCCCGCCGCGCATGACGGAGCCGACGATTTTGCCCAGCTCCATGAAGAGGGCGTTGACCTTGAAGACGGAAAGGAGCGCGCCGAAGATGACGAAGAGGAATATCTGGTTGGCGGAGATGGACAGGAACATGCCGTATACGCCCGAGAGGCCGATGCACAGGTATGAGACGATGTAGTCGAGATCGAACTCGGCGTGATACAGCGCCCCGCCCAGGTGGTGGCCGAAGATGAAATAGCTGACGAAGATTCCGGCTACGATGGGCAGGGCCAGCCCCCAGTTGATGATGGTGGAGATGAATATGAGGGTTATGATGGTCACGCCCACGATGACCGCCTCCGTGTCCGGGAACCCGAAGGAGACCTCGAGGTCTTCCACGTTGACGAAGACATAGGCGCATGCGGCGACGGAGAGTATCGCGCACAGCAGCATGAACCACTTCATGAAGGTGCTGTTCGATTTCAGGGCGACGCCGAGAAACGACAGCAGGAGAATGAATGCGAGATGGATCGTCTGATGTTCCCATTGTCCGAAAATGAGATATTGCGAAGCGACGACATGATACAGGATCATGAGCGTGCTGAGGAAGAGCAGCAACATCTGGCCGAATGATGATTTTGCAGTATCCATGACGTCGTCCTGGCGGATTGGGGACTGGCGTTCCCTCGATGCCGCGCTTCTTTATGATTGTTTCGGGCCGGGGAAGGTTCCGGCGTCTCGTGGTGTTTCGTGGGGGGCGGGGTCCATGTCCGAGCATGGCCCCGCCGCCGTGGCTGCCGCGAAAACGGCGGCCTTGTCTACTTGATGATGCCGGCTTCCTTGTAGGCCTTGAGGGCGCCGGGGTGGATCTTGTCCTCGGGCCAGCCGTAGACCAGGGCCTCGGGGGACATCAGCTTGCCCAGGTTGTGGTAGTCGCCGAACTCGCCCACGTGCTCTATGATCGCCTTGGTGATCGTGTAGGCCAGCTCGGCGGGCATCTCGGCCATGGCGCCAAAGGCGATGTTGTCGGTGAAGCTCCAGATGTCCTTGTCCATGCCTTCGAGTGTTCCGGCGGGGATCAGCATGGGCAGGTAGCCGGTGTTCATGATGGAGTCGGTCTTTTCGACAGCTTCCTTGCCCCAGGGGATATGGATGAGCTTGCGTCCGGCCGCCACGATCTCAACCGTCTGCGGCGAGGGTGCGAACTGTTTGGTGATGGGGTTGAAGTAGCCGCCGATGATGGCTGCGTCGACCTGCCTGTCCAGCAGGGCGGTGGCTGCGGGCTTGGTCCCGACGGTCTGGATGTCCATGGCCTGGGTCATGTCCTTGGCGTAGCCGTACTTCAGGAGCTGGGTGGGAACGTAGCCCCAGACGATCTGGGAGATGCGGCCCAGGGCAACGCTCTTGCCCTCAAGGGATTCGATGGTGTTCAGGGCCGGGTCTTCGGACACCAGCCAGCCGGAAAAGACGTTGCAGTTGGCGATGAGCATCAGGGTCTGCCCCTTTTCCTTGAAGGGCTTCATGCCTTCGCGCGCCAGCCAGTTGGTGGACTTGCTGAAGGCGCAGATGGTATTGGCGGCGGCCGCCTTGTCGGCATTGAGCTTGCGCAGGTTGAATATCTGTCCCGGGGTTTCGGTGTGGTTCACCTTCAGGCCGTATTCGGGGTTTTTGTTGATGATCGCCTCGATGGCGGAACCGATGACGTATGTGGACGTTCCGAAGGGGGTGCTGATGATGTCCACCTGCTCGGCGGCAAAGGCGCACACCGAGAAAGCCAGCGTGAGAACCAGGGTCGAAAGAATCTCTGTCAAACGTTTCACAACCAATCCTCCTGTTTTATGAATCCAACTCCAACCTCTTGTATTGCATTGTTCCGGGCAGATCGTCGCATCGCCCCTGTGCGGACCGGGCTCTTTCCGATTCCGTTTTGGGCATCCTAAGTCCTGCCTAGCACTGTGGGTTTTCACCTGTACAATTAAAGATTCTAATTCACGGTATTAGAGCGGCGGGTTTTGGTCGCGGCATATTTGGGGTGCTTTTTGGGCCGGGTTCAGGGTATGGGGGTTGAAAGCGATATCATCTGACTCGACACGCCGCGCCCTGCCCTGTCTGCCGTTGGCCTGCGCCGGTTGGCGGCTGTCGAATTCGTGGGGGATTTCATGGAGTGGCAGCAGTTGGTGGCGCTCCTTGGCAGCTATACCAAGGCGGCCCAGGAAACGTTCCGCACGCAATCAGCCCTCAGCCAGCAGATCAAGAAGCTGGAGGAGAGCCTGGGCGTCACTCTCATAGACAGGAGTGTGCGCAGCGGAGTCCAGCTGACCACGGCCGGACACGCCCTGTTCCGGCACGCCCAAAGCGTCCTGCGCCAGGAGGAGCGATTCCTGGACGAGCTGGCCGAAATCAAGGGCGAGCGCAAGGGGCTTATCCGGCTCACGGCGCCCCACGGGACGTTTACATTCCAGCTCTCGCAGCCCCTGCGGGAATACCGGGAGCTGTACCCGGACGTGGGCCTGCACATGTTCGAATGCGCTCCGCAGACGAGCGTGGACATGGTGCTGGACGGCTCCATGGATTTCTGTGTCACCCATGAGTCCGTCATCCCGCAGAGCTGCAACATTCATCGGTGGGAGCAGGGGGAGTACGTGGTCATGACCCCTCACGGCCATCCGCTGACCAGACTGGCCACCCTGACCATGGAAGAGGTGGTCAGATACCCGCTCATCCTGCCCCAGAAAAACGCCCGGCGCACCGCCCGCAGGAGCTTTGACATGGTCGCGGCCCAGAAGGGGCTGGAGTACAACGCTGTCTTCGAGACGTCGAACACGTCCATCAACGCCGAGTTCGTGAAGATGGGATTCGGCGTGTCCTTTATCCTCTCCTTCGAAAACTATCGTCGCCTTCACGCCCGGGACATCGCCTTTCTCTCCATGGACGACCTGTTCCCGCCGGAGTATAT
>CAMYLL010000185.1 GCA_947259235.1 uncultured Pseudodesulfovibrio sp.
GCCTCGCCTCGCTGTCGATGATCGGCATGCCGCCGGTGTGCGGCTTCGCCTCCAAGTGGTATCTGGTCAACGGAACCCTGCAGGCGCATCAGATGCCTCTGCTGGTGGCACTGCTCGCCAGTACCGCCCTCAACGCGGGCTACTTCGTGCCCATCCTGTACCGCGCCTTCTTCAAGACGGCGTCGCCCGAGGCAAACATCGAGCAGTACAGCGAGGCCTCGAAGACCATGGTCGTGCCGCTGTTCATCACAGCCATCATCTCGGTGTTCTTGGGTCTGTACCCGCAGACATTCCTGAACTTCGTCAACGTTTTCGGCAAGTTCTAGGGGGATATACATGAGTCAGAATGGATTGGGCGAACTCCTCGCCAAATGGAGAGACAACTGGAAGACGTGGAGAATCATATTCTTCGTCGTGCTGGCGGTGCTGCTGGCGCTCAACATTCCCTTTGTCACGCACCACCCGCACTTCGGCCTCGACAAGTACCCCGGCTTCTTTGCCGGATTCGGGCTTGTGGTCGGCCTCGGGATGGTCATTGTAATGAAGAAAATAATTCAGCCGTTCATAGCCAGAAAGGAGGACTACTATGGAGATTAGTTTCTACCATCCCTCCATGGCGTTCCTCGCCCTGGCCCTGCTGGTTCCGTTCATCCCCAGAGACATCTGGCTGAACAAGGCGTTTCGCGGCACGCTGGCCCTGATTCCGCCGCTTATTGCGCTGGCCAGCATCATGACCGTCGAACCCGGCATGTACGGCTCCATAGACTATCTGAGCCAGGCGCTGGTTCTGGGCAGGGTGGACAAACTGTCCATCGTCTTCGGCCAGGTCTTCGCGGTTATCGCGGTGGCGGGCGCCATCTACGGCATGCATGTGGAGGACAAAGGGCACTACGTGTGCGGCTCCCTCTACGTGGCAGGCGGATTCGGCTGCGTCTTCGCGGGCGATCTGCTGACGGTCTTCCTGTTCTGGGAGCTCATGAGCATAGGTTCGACCTTCCTCATCTGGCAGGCGCGGACCAAGGAGAGCGTGGGCGCGGGCTTCAGGTACTTCATGTACCACACCGTGGGCGGGCTCTTCCTGCTGGCCGGATTGCTGCTCAAGTACAAGGCCACCGGTTCCTTCGCCTTCATGGGCGTGGACCCGGGCGCGGCCCAGTACTATGACTGGCTGATCCTCATCGGCTTCTGCGTCAACGCCGCCGTCGTGCCCCTGCACGCCTGGCTGCCCGACGCATACCCCCGCGCCTCCATCGGCGGCGCGGTGTACATGTGCGCCTTTACCACCAAGACTGCGGTCTACGTGCTGTGCAGAGGGTTCGCTGGCTGGGAGATCCTGGCCGTGGCCGGAACCTGCATGGCGGTCTTCGGCGTGCTGTACGCGTGTATCGAGAACAACGCCCGGCGCATTCTGTCCTACCACATCGTTTCCCAGGTAGGATACATGGTGGCGGGCATCGGCATCGGCACGGCCATGACGCTCAACGGCGCCATCGCTCATGCCTACGCCCATATCCTGTATAAAGGTCTGCTGTTCATGGGAACCGGCTGCATTCTCTACGCCGTCGGCACTGCCAAGCTGGACAAGCTGGGCGGGCTGGCCTACCGGTTGCCCTGGGTCATGGTCTGGTACATGGTGGCGGCCCTGTCCATCTCCGGCATGCCCCTGTTCAACGGCTTCATCTCCAAGACCATGACCATCACCGGCGCGGCCGAAGCCCATCATACGATCCTGGCTCTCGGCATGGAGATCGCGGCAGTGGGTACGTTCATCTCGGTGGGCATCAAGCTTCCGTACTTCGCCTTCTGGGGCGGCAAGCGGGAGTACGTCGGCGAGGTAAAGCCTATTCCCTTCAACATGTACGTGGGCATGGGGCTGACCGGCCTGCTCTGTATCGCGCAGGGCGTCTACCCCGACATGCTCTATCGCTACCTGCCTTATACGGTCGAACATGCCTTCCATCCCTGGACCATCGACAAGGTCATCAACGCAGGGCTGCTGCTCGGCTTCTCCGGTCTGGCCTTCTACCTGACCCGTCAGATCATCACGCCGCACGCTAAGCTGAACCTGGATTTCGACTGGTTCTACAGGCTCATCGGGCGCACGGTCATGCGGGCTTTCTGCTGGCCTATCTCGAAGGTCGACGACTTCTGGACCGAGGTGTACCGCACGGCTGGTCTGCGCACGCTGATCGACCTGGGTGCTGGAACGTCGTGGTTCGACAAGAAGGGTATTGACACTGTGGTGGACGGAAGCGCTTACACCGTCAGGAACCTCGGCAGGGTAGGGGCCAAGGCTCAGACCGCCCGCCTGCAGGACTACCTGGCCTTTGCCGCCGTTCTTGGCCTGGGCATTTTTGCCCTCGTTTGGTACTTCGGCTAAGCCGGACAATCTAAGGAGAGCTAGTTTTGGACTTCGGATATCCGGTACTCACACTGTTGATCGTATTCCCGCTCGTCGCGGCATGCGGACTCTTCTTCCTGCGGGCTCCGCAGGTCGTGCGGATGTTCACCTTCGTGGTGTCCATCATCGAGTTGCTGCTGGCCGTGCCGTTGTTTGGCTATAAACCTAACGCAGATTTCCAGTTCGTCGAGCGTATCGACTGGGTCCACAAGTGGGGCCTTGAGTATTACCTCGGCGTGGATGGAATCAGCATACTCATGGTCTGGCTGACCCTGGCGGTACTGCCGCTGTGCGTCATGTGTTCCTGGACCTACATCGGAAAGCGCGTCAAGGAGTTCCACTTCTGCCTGCTGTTCATGACGTCGGCGGTCCTGGGCGTCTTCTGCGCGCTTGATCTGGTGCTGTTCTATGTCTTCTGGGAGGCAATGCTCATCCCCATGTACCTGCTCATCGCGGTCTGGGGCGGAGACGACAGGAAATACGCCTCCCTGAAGTTCTTCCTGTATACCCTGGCGGGTTCGACCCTGCTCCTGGCGGCCATCGTCGCGTTCAGGATCACCGGGGGCACCTTCGCCATTCCGGAGCTGATGGAGAAGACCTTCTCCTTCCGCTTCCAGTTCTGGGCGTTCCTGGCGATGGCCCTGGCCTTCGCCATCAAGGTCCCCATGTTCCCGTTCCATACATGGCTTCCCGCAGCCCACGTGCAGGCGCCCTCGGCCGGTTCCGTTATCCTGGCGGCCGTGCTGCTGAAGATGGGAACCTACGGTTTCCTGCGCTTCTGCCTGCCGCTGACACCGGCGGCCAGCGAATACTCGTCTCCATCATCTACGGCGGGGCCATTGCCCTGGGCCAGACGGATATCAAGAAACTTGTGGCCTACTCATCAGTGGGGCACATGGGGTTCGTCACCCTTGGCATATTCCTGTTCAACCAGCGCGGCGTTGAAGGCGCGCTCTTCCAGATGCTCAACCACGGCATCGTCACCGGCGCGCTCTTCATGATGATCGGCGCGGTGTACGAGCGCAGCCACAGCCGCGACATCGCAGACAACATGGGGCTGGGCAAATATCTGCCCGCGTTCATGTTCTTCTGGGGTCTTATGGCGCTGGCCTCGTTCGGATTCCCCGGTACCAACGGGTTCGTGGGTGAGATACTGGTCTTCGTGGGCGCGTTCCAGAAGTCCATTTGGATTGGTATGCTCTGCGTGCCCGGCGCTTTGCTGGCTGCGGCCTACATGTTCCGCGTCTCGCTGAAGATGGCCTGGGGCCAGCCGAGCACGGCCAAGAACTGGAAGGACCTGAACGCCCGCGAATGGGTCTATCTGACCGTTCCGGCCGTGTTCGTCTTCTGGATCGGGCTCAATCCGGCCATGTTCTTCAAGATCATCGATCCGTCGATTAATAATCTTCTTGAGAACTTCGACAAGCGCAAGGTCGTCCACCTGGAGACCGAGCAGCCCATGCAAACCGCCGCCAACGACATCCTTGATGTCCTTGCGGGCAAGAAATAGGGAGTTGCAGACGTGAATTTTAATATCACTCTGGTTGTCCCGGAACTGTACTTCCTTTGTCTGGTCGTGGTTTTGATGATTCAGAGCCTCGGCGACAGGGAGTGGAAACCCGTGGTGGAGAAGTGGCTTCCCTTCGGGGCCGGCCTCGGCTTCTTCGTCACCATCACGGGCTACGGCCTGCATGGCACGATGTTCTGGGATGTCTACAAGATAGACATGATGTCCCAGTTCTTCAAGATTGCCATCGCCTTCGGCTACTTTGTCACCGTCCTCAACGCTTCGCGTCAGCCGACATTGGCTGAGGGCAAGCGGGCGGACTACTACATGCTGCTCGGCTTCTCGACCCTGGGTCTGATGATGCTCGCCTCGTCCGTCGAGCTGATCACCATCTACCTGGCCCTGGAGCTTGCGTCCTACAGCCTGTATGCGGTCATTCCCCTGCGCGCCAAGAGCAAGGGCGCGGCCGAGGCGGGCGTCAAGTACATCCTCTTCGGCGCCGTGGCCACAGCCCTGGCCCTGTACGGCTTGTCCTACATTATGGCCAGCCAGCATACCACCTACATCGCTGAACTGATGAACAAGTCCTGGACCTTCGCCGACCAGCCCATGGCGGTTGTCGGCCTGTCCCTGTTCCTGGCCGGCATGTTCTTCAAGCTGGCCCTGTTCCCGTTCCACTTCTGGTGCCCGGACGTGTATCAGGGTGCGAGCAACGAGACCGCCGCCTTTGTGGCGACCCTGCCCAAGATGGGAGCCATCGTGGTACTGGCCCGCCTGGCCGTCTTCCTCAAGCCCGGCCTGGAGATTACCACGCTGCTTGCGGTACTCGGTGCGCTGTCCATGACCTTCGGCAACCTCTCGGCCCTGGCCCAGACGGACATCAAACGGCTCCTCGGGTTCTCCTCGGTGGCCCATGCGGGCTATATCATGGTCGGACTCGTCAGCGGGACGCCCGAAGGCTTGGCCGCCGCAGCCTTCTACGCCCTGGCATACCTGGTGATGAACCTGCTGGTGTTCTGGATCGTCAGCCGTGTTGCGGTGGATGGTCGCAATCTCAAGCTCAGTGATCTCAACGGCTTGTACAAGAAAGCTCCGGTGCTGGCCTTTTCATTGGCCGCCGGGGCCTTTGCCCTGGTCGGCCTGCCGCCGACCATGGGCTTCATGGGCAAGTTCTTCCTGATCACCTCGGCCTGGGATCATGGCTATAACTGGCTGGTCATCGTGCTGGTGCTCAACTCGGCCATCGCGATCTACTACTACCTGAGCCTGTTCCGCCACGCCTTCACCGAAGACACGACCCCGGAGCTGACGCCGCAGCCGGACAACAGCTGGTTCGCATCGGCCGGGGCGGGCCTGCTGGAGACGACAGCCGAGCGACGCGGCGGCCGGGCGGCAGACGAGGAACCGCCGTCGGAGGACACGCCCGAGCAACCGATCGACTACCTCGAGGAGATCGTCCCCGACGACGAGGCGGCCACGACGGTGAACGGCGCCATCCTGCGCGTTCTACTCGATACCAAGCAGCCGCTGGCCGCCGGAACCGACGGTGACATCGGAGTGCTGGTCGAGGGCAACCGCGTATTCCGCCCGATCACTCTCGATGATGGCGTCAACGTCGGCCGCTACGCCGAGCTTGATGAGCTGGTGCTGGGTGGTGTGGTGTGGGAAGACGCGCGCGAGCAGCTCGCCAACAAGGCTTTCCTGATACAGCAGCCGATGGCCCGCGGCCGGATTATCGCGTTCGCCGAGGATCCCAACTACCGTGCCTACACCGAGGCGACGCAGTTGCTGTTCATCAACGCGGTTCTTCTGGCCGCCGGGCGATAGCCCGAACGCTGTCGGTGCTTCTGGCTACCGGGCGATAGCCCGAACGGGACAAGCCCTTTTTCTTCGGCGCTCTCGGGACTCGAGGGGGACTGCCTTCGCGCCGATCCCCCGGTGCTCGTTCGGATCCGCTCGTGGGCCTCGCGGGTCTCACTTCCAGGTGAGGTATCCTTGCACGATGATCGGGGCGAATCCTTGCGCCCCGGTCCGACCATACACTCGCCGGGTCCGCGAGCGCTC
>CAMYLL010000186.1 GCA_947259235.1 uncultured Pseudodesulfovibrio sp.
CGATTTTTTATTGCAAATGCGATTTTACTTTATCCGGGCACATCCCCATAGCGGCATCCAATGCTTCCGTTGAGGTGGGGCGCTCAATTCCAAACCAATCCCCTGCAGGAGTTGTGGCGATTTTCAATACTTCAAAAGCACTACCGCCAACTCGGATCACAATGGTGTCCTGAAGACAATTTGCGTACACTTTCTTCAGGCCACTTTTGGCTTCATCCACCAAGACCATAATGCTATAAAATGACCTGATTTCTCCATTTTTCAGATGCTCTCTGCCCGTGCCCACATGTATCGCTTGCACATTCTCACAAGATATATCGACCTCGCATGCCAAAGAAGACCCCACGCTCGGCGCCAAACAAACAAAAACGAACGCCAAAATCAAGAATACTCTATTCATCCCACTCCTCATACACGATTGAACCCAAGATCTCTTGAATGCCAGACCAGATACTGGCATGGTCCGATATACATGAGACGACGGCACGAGGCAAAGCGTGTCTTGCGCACAAAGGATGGTCGCGTCGATTGCATGTACGGCTGCCATGACGCGGTCTAACCGGAGCCGCCGACTTACGACGCCCAATTCTCTAAACCTAAGGCTCGGCGAGAGGCTGTATATGACCATGACGCGACGTGAGATGTTACAGGCGATGGGGCTGGCGGCTGCGGCCACCGCCATCAGCCCAGGGGCTGCGTTGTCCAAGACCATGCCCAACGCCCCAAAGGGAGGCCTCATCAAAAGCGATGCCCACTGCCACGTGGTGGACTTCATCCAGGGCAGTGAGGGGCTCAAAAGTCTGATCGGGCATATGGATCAGGCCGGAGTGGCGCACTGCCAGATCATGGGCCTGCCTGTGACCAAAAAGTGGGACAGGATTGATCGTCAACCTCCAACCTATTATCTCGACAATGATTCCCGGGTCTATTTTTACGGCTCCACGGACGTGGACGTGGCCAGAGCGTATCAGGCACTGCCCGCGTCCGAACGCGGACGGCTCCACCCGTTCCTGTGCGGATTCAATCCCACCGACCAGTACGCCATAAACCACATACGACGAATGTTCGACTGGTTCCCCGACGTCTGGCAAGGCATCGGCGAAATCATGCTGCGCCACGACGACCTCACGGCCCTAACCTTGGGCGAAACAGCCACAGCCGACCATCCGGCTCTGGATCCGGTCTATGCTTTTGCAGCCCGTCGCAACCTGCCGGTCCAGTTGCATTCCAATGTCGGCAACAAGCGACTCAAGGAGCCGGTGTATCTCTATGAAGTGGAAAACGCCCTCGCCAAGCACCCTGAGACCACAATCATCCTGGCTCACGCCGGGGTGTCCCGGTCGTTCTCCATTCCCACCATCGCGGCCGACATCAAGGGGCTGATGACCCGCCGCCCCAACCTGTGGATCGACCTGTCCTGGGTGGTCTATGAGGAATGCGTGGCCCCGGGCGGCCATGTGGACGAGCGCTGGATCGAGTTGGTCGAGGAGTTTCCCCGGCGGGTCATGATCGGCACGGACATGATCGGCCACTGGGCGGACTACGCGACCGCCATCGGCAAGTACTACCCCTTCCTGGCCAAGTTGCGGCCAGAGACCGCTGTGGGGGTAGCCAGCAGCAACTTCATGGATCTGGTCGGCCCAAAGCCCTCCCCGACCGTGACCGAGCCTGCGACGGGAGAGCCGCCCATGCTGCAACGCCTGTCCCTGTTGTCCTCGGACGTGGTCAAGGCATGACGGGCAGTTGCGCACTCGGGCCGTTGGCGCTTTTCGCGCATTGCGCGAAAGTTTTCCAAATGGCGACAACTTGGGAGTGGACAGTGGCCCAACATAATGGACCCACTTCAGTTCCCCCACAGAGATGTGTGGGAGAGTAATAAAGTTGTTATATCCAACGACCATGCCCCCCGGCATTGCCGGGAGCTTTCATTGATGCTCGTTGCGCTTGCGCCTGGCGGCGGCATTATGTAGCAGTTGTCGAGCCAAGACACCCGCCAACGACGGCGAGCACGAAAGAAGCGGCCCGCGCGGGATACTCCGGAGCGGGCCGATCCATGAGGAGCGTCACATGCAGATCTCAGTCACCACGCCGGCCCTGCTGTTTCCGGCTATTTCGCTGTTCATGCTGGCCTATACCAACAGGTTCCTGTCCCTGGGCGCGCGCATCCGCACCCTGCACGACCACTACCGGCGCGAGCAGGACGACTCCATCCGCAAGCAGATCGAGAACCTGCGCGTCCGGGTCCACATGATCCGCCGCATGCAGGGCTATGGCGTGCTCTCCATGCTCACCTGCATCTTCGCCATGGTCTGCCTCTTTCAGGAATGGGAACTCGTCGGCGCCGCGCTCTTCGGCCTCAGCCTGCTCTTCCTCGTCATCTCCCTGTGGATATCCTTTCTGGAAATCCGTATCTCGGTCCGCGCCCTGGACATCCTGCTGGCGGACATAGAAAAAGACTAGCGTCGGACCGCGCGCTTTATCAGACTCGGGAACTCGGCTCTCCCAATATAATGGAATGGGTTCGCGTCAGTATGCGGTTTCGCGTTTGAGCGCCTCAAGAAGTCCCTCGTAGAACCTCTCCGCCTGCAGGCTCGCGATCGCCCGCCGCAGCTTGTCCCTGACCTCTTCGGGCAGACCCTTTCGGACAAAGGCCCAGTCGTCACGAGTCTCGACGAGAATCACCGCGCCGAACTCATTGGGGGAGTATTCCAGCTTCTTCATCCAGTAATAATACGCAGGCTCCGAGAAGACGCCCCCGTCCACGGACGGACGGTCGTGAAGCATCCTGAGCATGCTCTTGTAATTCTTCACCCGGTAAATGCTCTCCGGCCAGCCTTTCAAGGCGGGATACGACGTATCCAGTATGTACATGAGCCTCTTGCCCCTGAGATCGTCGAATGAATGAATCCCGGAATGCTTCGTGGTCCCGACGACCACGTTCATCCTGTTCAGGATCATCAGCCGGTCGCCCGCCGCCAGCGCCTCGTCGTGTGGCTGTGCCGTGATCATGTCGAGCTGGCCGCCCTCAAGCATGTCCAGCGTCCGGGCAAAGGGAATGATCTCATTGGTGAACCGCAGACCTGTCCGCTCGCCAATGGCCTGCTGGTACTCATAGACAAGTCCGTGCCTGCTCCCGTCCGGGTCTTCCCAGCCGTAGGGGTGCAGTTCCAGCGTCCCGAAACGCAGCTCGGGCTGGCCTTCGTCGGCAACGGCACACCACGGGGTGAAGACCATCCCGAACACAACCGCAAGCCAGAGCATGCATGGCACAATGCGGTACAACGGACACACTGAAAACGGATTCATGCTTCCTACATAGTGCAATTCCAGGGTCGTTCATAGATATAATCATAACGGATCGACGTAAATCCGTCGTTTCTTCCCGGCATGAGCCGGTCGATCAACCCTCTTTTGCGCAGAACGCAAACCGTCCTGAGGCCACGAAAAAAGCCCCGGACAAGCATCCGGGGCCTTTTTGATATATCTTCAGCAGAAATCTAGATGTACAGGCACTTGAAGTCCTGCTTGACGTCCGGGAATTTCTTGAACTGCTCGTATTCTCTGGCGGCCTTGGACATGTAGAGGACCATCTGGGGGACCAGATCGGCCCGCGCCACCTTCCGGCTCCATGAGCGAACCTCGCACTCTCCGTTGGTCTCGAGCACCATGGCCCAGACCAGAACGGTCTTGTCGTCAATTGTGCCGGACAGACTCTTGGCGTCCAGAAAGAGTCCTATCTGGGTAAACGTATCCTTGTGCTCCTCAACTGCCCGATTGATCTTCACGACCTCATTGCGGGACAGGGCGAGCGCTTCAAGCTTCACGGTCCCCTTGACCGAGACAAGCCCGGAGAGTCCGTCGCTGGGGACCTTTTCCCCGGTGAACACGCCTGTGCTGAACGCGACGACACTCCCCAGAGCAATCAAGAGCACAAGCACAACACCGAACACATGAGACTGGGTAAACCCATTGGCATTCTTCGTCATCGAATCTACAACCTCAAAAATACCTAATATTTTCAACCGCCAAACCTGTGGATATCTTTATCAGTCGGCAGACGTAAAACAATTGCACAGCCTTGGCAATGGCCGAAACGGGCGAATTTTTCGCCCGGATGTCCAACTGGTTCATTTTCAAAAATCTTTTATTTTAAACAATGTCCTTTTTTTTTGCAAGCGAGAATCCTTTTACCCTCAGTAACCACTGTTTGACATCCGCTCTCCTGATCCACATTCGCGTGCCGTCCGCTCCCTGCCAGTCTCGCTACCCGCCCTTCCAGTGCGCCCCGCGCCGCACCCCGCTGCGGCCGTCCCAAAGTCCAAAGTTGTTGTGGCTTCCGAGGCGATGAGCTATGTTCACAGCACATATGATCGACGCACACATGCCCGAATACCGCATTTCGGTAGACCAGCTCCGTCCGGGAGTATTCATCAGACTGGAAAGAACCAGCTGGTTCGATCATCCTTTTCTATTCAACAGCTTCAAAATCAAGGACGCCCAGCAGATAGCCCTGCTCAAGAGCTTGGGCGTTCTCGAAGTGATCTGCATCCCCGAGCGGTGTGACGTTCTCCCCGCACGCAAGGAGACGGGGTCGGGAACGACCGTGGATATGAATCTGGCCCCGGGAACCCTCGACCATCTCTGGGAAATCAAACGGGAACGGACGCGGCGCCTGCGGGAAAAGAAACAACGGATAGCCGTGTGCGAGGAACAATTCACCCTGTGCGTCAAAACCTTTGAAGCCATCCTCAACGGCGTCTCCGTTGGAAGACAGGAAGCCGGGCAGGAGGCCATCGCCTTTGTGGACAGGCTGTGCAGACTGTTTCTCGAAGACGTGGAGTCAACCCTCCATCTCATGAACGTGGTGGATCAGGGCGAGGCCGCCTACTCCCACCCCATGAACGTGGCCGTGCTTTCCCTGATGGTCGGACGCGAGGCGAACCTCTCGCCGGAAGAAATGATAGCCCTGGGCCTCGGCGCGCTGTTCCACGACGTGGGCAAGGCCGGACTGCCCAAAAAGCTGCTCAGAAAACGCGGCGAGTTGACCAGACCGGAGCAGGAGCTCATCGCCCGCCACTCGGAGACCGGCGCCGACATGCTGGCAGCCCTTCCGCTCATCCCACAGGCCGCAGTCCGCATAGTGGGCCAGCACCATGAGCGGATGGACGGCTCCGGCACTCCCAACAATCTCAAGGGTGACGCCATCTACCGGCTGGCACGCATCGTGGCCATTGCCGACGCATACGACAATCACTGCAACACGCAGGACGCGGACCAGTCCCTGACCCCATACCTTGCGCTCTCATACATGTTCGGCCAACAGAAGCTGCTCTTCGACGTGGAGCTGCTCGCTCTCTTCATCCGCTGCCTGGGGGTCTATCCGCCCGGAACCGTTGTCGAGCTGACCAACGGCGCGGTGGGCATGGTCATGTCCGTCAACCCGAAAAACCAGCTCAATCCCAGCGTGGTCCTCTACGATCCCGACGTCCCCAAGAAGGAGGCGCTCATAGTGGACCTGGCCGACGAGGCTGACCTGCGCGTGGAAAAATCAATCCGACTGTCGCACCTGCCCCAACCAATCATCGAATACCTTTCGCCCCGCACGCGGATCACCTATTTCGTCGAGCAGAAGTAACGGGAATCCTCGTTCCGATCCAAACAAGCCGTCCGAGACCAGGACGGCTTTTTCGTGCCGTGTCTCCTTGAACGCTGGCGCCTGGCAATCACAAGAGGGTCCCGCTGCCACATCCCGCGCCAAGACCACGGGCACGAAGCCGGAACACATCGCCACCCTAGATACCGGCGTATAATCGCATGCCTCCACTTACGGGGACCATGCGCCCATCCGCTGCTCCCGGCCACTCGGGGCCCCGCCGTTGCAGGCGGGGCCCCCTGTTTCCCGGATGGGGCGGGACAGAGGCTGACGACTACGGCCGAGCGTTATTCCGTGGTCGCCGGAGAGG
>CAMYLL010000187.1 GCA_947259235.1 uncultured Pseudodesulfovibrio sp.
AAAGCCTCGATGGCGTCGTCGAAATCGCCGCGTTCGACCATGTCTTTGGCTTCCTGGAGTTCCATTTCCTCGATCTCGGGATAGTTGTCCAGCTGGTTTGCCAGGATGAGGTATCGTTCAAAGGTGTCGAGGGAATAGGGGCGCAGGATGTAGCCGATGCACCCGGCGGCGATGGAGTCCAGGACGTGGTCCTTCCTGTTCTCAAGGGTGACCATGATGATGGGCAGCGGTCTGCCGCTCATGTTTTTTCTGATGATCTGGGCGAACTTGATGCCTGTCATGTCGTCAAGGGACGAATCGCAGAGGATGAGGTCCACCGGATTGTCCGTCAGAAAGTCTATGGCGTCGACGCCACAGGTGAAGACCTTGACGCTTTCGGTGCCGAAGGTCTTGATGGTCACCATGTCGCGTTTGGCGTGGACCACCACGTTCGTCAGGATGACGACGTCCTTATAAGCTCCGAATGCCTTGCTATTCTTCTTTTGGGCCATTGAAGTTCCTCCCCATTTCAATTGACTAGCTTCTCGGTCAGGCGAGATCAAGAGGGGCGGCTGTCTTTATAATGTAACAATGGGTAAATGGTATCCCTGAGCCGCCTGATTTTGTCGTCGTCGGGCAGCAGGGAGAATAGCTGCTCGGGGTAGTTCCTGGCTTTTGCAAGGCTCAGGGACGTCTGGTAGTGCAGGGAATAAAGCCAGCTGACCAGCAGGAGCTTGAAGTCGTTGACGTAGCGCATGTCATGGTAGTCGCACAAGCCCGCGTTCATGACTGCCTGATAGACGGCTTCCGAATAGTCGTCCGGTTCGTTCACGAGGTTGAGGGTCACGGCCGAGCTTGACGGCGGATCGTTTGAGAAGTGTTCCAGTATGACCCGGAATATGTCGAGTTTGTCGGCGTCGCGAACCACCATGACGGGGGCGACCAATGCGGCCGGGATGGTGGGGCGGATGGCTTTTGCGTTGTGCATGGCCACGGCCAGACGGACGATCTTCCAGTGCCCGGCGGGCAGGGCGCCCGGGAGCGGAAGGCCGCGCAGCGTCAGCACCCCCAGGCGGGCGTGATTGACGGACTCCCGGTCCCTGAAGGTCTTGTACTTCTTGAACTGGGGAAATCGTCCAATGTCGTGATAAAGGGCGGCCAGACGGCAGAGGTCGGCCTCGTCCCCCGTCATGCCTTCGCCCGCGATGATCTGTTCGGCGTTTTCGAGGACCTTGAGCGAGTGCTCCAGCTTGAGCGTGATGAATTGGTCGTCGTCGGAGCCGTCGAGGTGGCTGTTAGCGAACTCTGTCAGCGTCTTGATGTGCGAATCAAGCTGCATGATCAGTCCTTGAGACCCTTCATGCGCACTTCGTATTCGAGTTGCGAGATGTCCCCGTCGGCCAGCATTTTATCAAGGGTGGCCCGTTCGAGCACGCGCTGTTCTTCGGCCTCGCGGTCCATCTCCTTGTCTCTGAAATAGCCGTTGGGTCCGAAGAGAACGCGCAGGAAAAGAAGGATGACACCCAGGATCAGGGTGACGAAAGCCAGGCGGGCGAGGGACGGCAGGAGCTGTTCCCCGTAGCCCGCGTTGAAGGGCCAGGCGCGCCACATGGGGCTGTCCATGAAATCGAAAAAACCTGCCTGAATAAAGGAAAAATCTGGAAATCGCATGGGTTCGGCTCCGGGCTTTGGGCGTTTTTACCGGTGCTCTAACTACTCGGCAAACGATGTGGTGGCAAGGTTTTTGGCGATTTGGACCGTTGGCAATCCATGCTTGTGCTCGTTGGACATAGCGTCTATAAGTTCGCTTTGTGTTTGAGGGGCGATGGTGTAGACTCTGGATGACGGAGGAACGATGCGTGTTCTGATAGTTGAAGACGAGTTCACCAGCCGGAAGCTTTTATGGGCTCTTTTGGCCGACTTTGGCGATTGCGATACCGCACGAGACGGCGTCGAATGTGTCGAGATGTTCCGCCGGGCGATTCATGAGAGAAGTCCCTACGATCTCGTCTGCATGGACATAATGATGCCCAATATGGACGGACATCAGGCCCTCAAGGAAATCCGCGCCATAGAGCAGGAGCAGGGAATCAAGCCCGCCGATGAGATCAAGGTGGTCATGGTCACCGCTCTCAACGATCCCTAGACTGTGGTCAAGGCGTACTACAAGGGTGGAGCCTCTGCCTACCTCACCAAGCCCATCGAAGTGGATTCCCTCCTTGCAACGCTGCGCGACCTGGCGCTCATCGATTAGCCGGACGCTGCTGAACAGCCAAGACACTCAATGAAAGTACTCAAAATAGTAATGCAATATTCCTTCAATCGATTGTTTCGAGCTGTCCGGCTCTGGCCGTGCGGGGTGTGTCTGTTGCTCGCCTCGGCTCCGGCCCTGGCGGCGGCCGAGACGCAGCCCAGCCGCGCGGGCAGCATCGTCAATATTCTTCTTTTCGGAGTCATCGCCTATTTTCTCGTGCGCGCATTCAGGCGTCGCAGCGGCGACGACAAATCTGGCCCGGATCAGGCTCCACCCCGGGACGAGACGTCCCAGCGCCCGGTGCGGCCCATGGACCGGCACGAGGCGGCCAAGCAGATGTGGGGCATGCTCAGCTCCAAGGAACCGGCGGCCGACGATGGCGGACCTCCGGCTGTGGCGCGCGTGGATGGGTTCGACGAGGCTGAATTTCTCGAAGGCGCCAAGATGTTCTTTTCCCGGTTTCAACAGGTTGGCAACAGTCGCGATCTGGATGAACTGCGCGGGTTCCTCTCGGATGACGTGTATGAGCATGCCCTGGCCAAGACGGCGACGGAGCCGAACATGGTCCTTACCGAAGTCATGCTTGTGGACGCTCGGCTCATGGAGAGGCGGACGGAAGCCGGCCGTACCTGGGTCACTGTCTTTTATGACGCCCAGTTGAGAAAGGGAATTTCCGGTGATCGGCCGTATCATGTCCGCGTCGCCTGGGAGTTCTCCAGAGACGACAGCGTGGAGAGCGGTCTCTGGACACTGGAAAAAATCAACAAGATCGACCAATAGCCCCGACAACGGGGCACGAGTCTGCAAGGATGGTTTCGCTGTGAAGGATTACGATCTCGATCAGCCTATGGACCGGCTCATTGATCTCGCCGTCAGAAAGTTCGGCGAGGTGGAGTTTCAGAAGGTGTCCGTGGGCGATTTTACCCTGGATGTGTTGCAGGTCAAGGACATGCAGCGGTACATCGACCAATTGGTGAACAAGACGCGGTCCGGTAAAACCGTGACCCTCCCCCTGTGGGCCAAGATTTGGCCTTCCTGCATTATTCTGGGCTACATGCTGACCCGTTTTCCATTCGCCGAGGGGAGCAGAATCCTCGAAGTCGGCGCGGGTGGTGCGCTCAATGGCATGGTGCTGGCCCGGCGCGGGCTCCCCGTGATCATCACCGACATCGATCCCGACGCACTGCTTTTCAGCCGTATCAACGTCCTCAAGAATGGCCTTGAGGAGTTTGCCACGGTGCGCCGCATGGACTTCACCAAGGACAGGGACGAGAACCGCTTCGACTGCATCGTGGGCTGCGAGGTCCTTTACGCCGAGGCTGCCTATGAGCCAATGGTCCGTTTCCTTGACGAGCAGCTGGCCGAGGACGCCGGCGCAGAGGCCTTCCTCGCTTTGGATGCCAAAAGGCAGGCACGCAAATTCTTCACTCTGGCTTCCGAGAAGTTCTCCATGGCCAAGACGTCGTCCAAGTACAATGACCAGGGGTCGGGGGAGGAGCGCATGGTCAACCTGTTCAGGCTCAAGAGGAAAATGGCGTGATGGAACTCAAGGACTGCCCCAAGGCATACACCTCGGACCAGGACAAGGCGTGCAGCCCTGTCGAGACCGTCAGAAGGGTGAAGGCTCGCCTTGCCGAGTCCTGCTGCGGCGTGCTCGCCGAGACCGACCGGGTGGACACCGGCCGTCTGGGCATCCCGGTTTTTGTCGGGGTCTGCGGCCCGGAGGCCAGGAAGATCATGCCCACGCGCAAGCAGATGGGCAAAGGCGCTTCGCCCGAGCAGGCCGAGGCCTCGGCTCTCATGGAGTTGGTCGAGCGGTATTCCTATTTCAGCTTTTGGGCGGACGAGACGAACTTTACCCGACTGACATGGTCGGAGGCCGTGGCCAAGTGGCCCGGCGAGGTCATGGATATCCGGCTGATCGCGGCCTCGGTGGATGAGGATATATCCGATGCCGAAGCCGTTCGACTCATGGATCTCAATCGCTGGCGCTTTCATTCCGCTCTTGACGTTGCCTCCGGCCGCCGTGAGTATGTTCCTCTGGACTGGTTTAAGAAACTCAATGAGTTTAATGGGTCGTCTGCCGGGAATACCTTTGAGGAATCCATCTCCCAGGGGGCTTGCGAGTTGGTGGAACGCCACGTGTGTGCTCTTATCGATCGTGGCAGGCCATGCTTGCCGACCATTGACCCCACGTCTTCAGACGACCCGATCCTCGCCCGCCTCGTGGAGTGTTTCAGCAAGAATGGCGTCACCTTGATCCTCAAGGATTTCAGCATGGACTATCCGGTCCCGACTGTCGGTGCCGTTGCCTGGGATGCGAAGACCTTTCCCGCCTTGAGCGAGATTGTGTTCACCGCAGGCACGGCGGCCTCGCCGGTCAAGGCGGCCATCCGCGCCATCACCGAGGTGGCTCAGTTGGCAGGGGATTTCGAAACGAGCCGTGTCTACGAGGCGTCGGGGCTTCCCAAATTTACCGAGATCGAGCAGGTTCGCTGGCTAGAGTCGGGTCCGGTCGTCTCTCTTGACGCCATGCCCAGCGTGGAGGACGAGAACATTTATCGTGAATTGATGACCATGGCTCGCGGTCTCAGGGACAAGGGGACGCCGCTTTATTCTGTCGATACGTCCCACCCGGACCTCAGGGTGACGACCAACTACAACTTCGTTCCCGGGTTCGATTTCCGCGAGCGGACGCCCAACCGCAGCATCGGATTGTTCGTCGGCCGCATCCTGGCGGAGGACTCTGATTTCGACGACGCCCTTGAAGGGCTTGAAACGATTGAGGAGATTTATCCTGACGGCTATTTCCTCCCGTTCTTCAGGGGGCTTCTCGCTTTGCGCATGGGCGATGCGGGGTACGCGGCGGACCAGTTCGCCCAGGCGGGTCCTTTGCAGCCAGCCGACGAGGAACGCGCCCTGAGCTCGTTTTATGAAGCCTACGCCTTGTCGCAGCAGGAGCGTTGGGAGGAGGCTGTTTTCCCCCTGGATATCGCTCTCTCGCTGGACGGTGAATGCAAGGAATACTTCAATCTACGCGGGGTGGCCCACTTCAAGGGGGGGCGGTACGAGAGCGCTGCCAAGGATTTCGAGGCCTCGTTGTCTATCGACAGCGGATCTCCGCATGATCTAGCCAATCTGGGCCTGTGCCACAAATTCATGGGTAACGTCGACGAAGCGCTTGACTATCTCGGGGCTGCGCTTAAGATGGACCCAGAACTGGATTACGCGCGCTCTCATTACAATGAACTCAAACAATCCTGACAGGTTGCATTTCCAACTGGTTCGGGGTGAGAGTTCAAGAGAAATTCGTTGAGTGCTTGACAAGGAGTGGCGTGTAGACGTAATGTCCCGTCACGGTTTTATTGAGAGTTTAGAACGGTATCAAACAGCGGATCGCTGTTTAAACGGATATAGTTGCTCCGGGAAGTCTCAGAGCTACAGCATGACAAACATCCCACTAGGAGGATACAATGGCTGTTGTTGAATTTCAGGGTAATACTTTCGAAGTTGATGAAGACGGTTTCCTGCAGAAGTTCGAGGACTGGACCCCCACTTGGGTCGAGTACGTGAAAGAGTCTGAGGGCATCAAGGAAATCTCCGAGGATCACCAGAAGATCATTGACTTCCTGCAGGACTACTACAAGAAGAACGGCATTGCC
>CAMYLL010000188.1 GCA_947259235.1 uncultured Pseudodesulfovibrio sp.
CATCGGCATCAAGAAGGGCCGCGAGCTGTCGGCCACCAAGCAGGCCTTTCTGGATTTTCTGCTCAGTCGGTCCACACGCAACGGAGTGAGGCAGGGCGACCTGTGACCGGATCGCGTGTTCACCGTTCAGCCTGAGTGAGAAACCATGAGAAAGACGACGATCACCACCTGTACCCGCGATTGTCCCAATACCTGCGGTCTCGTGGCCACGGTGGAGGACGGGGTGCTGGTCGCGCTGCGCGGAGACCCGGGCCACCCGCTGACCCGGGGGGCCGCCTGTCACAAGGCGCGCAAATACATCAGGCGCGTCTATAGCCCCGAACGCGTCGTCCATCCCATGATCCGCAGGGACGGCCGGTGGGAGCGCGCATCATGGGACGCGGCCCTCGATCTGGTCGCCGAGCGCATGAAGGCCGTCTGTGCCAAGTCCGGTCCCGAGGCCATCCTGCATTATCAGGGGTACGGCGAGCGCACGGCCCTCAAGCTGCTCAACCGGTATTTCTTCAACCTCCTGGGCGGCGTGACCACCCTGCGCGGCTCCCTGTGCGGCGGCGCGGGGCAGGGGGCGCAGGAGCTGGATTTCGGGCGGCGCGTCTCCCATGACCCGCTGGACCACCGCAACAGCCGCGCCATGATCCTGTGGGGGCGCAATCCGGTCTCCACCAACATCAGCCTGGTCCCCATCATCAAGGATATAAGGAAGAGCGGCGGCAAGCTCGTGGTGGTCGATCCGGTCAGGAGCCGGTCTGCGGCTCTGGCCGATCATCATATCGCCCCCAGGCCGGGCGGCGACGGCTACCTCGCCATGGCCGCGTCCAGGCTCATCCTTTCGGCCGGGGCCGAGGACCGGGGGTTTATCGAAAATCACAGCGCTGGGTTCGCGCAGTATCGCGAGATTCTGGGCCGCTATTCCGTGGACGAGCTGTGCGAACGCGCCGGGGTGACCCCGGCCGACGCCCAGACCCTGGCCGACATCCTCATGCGCCACAGGCCGACGTCCATCCTGCTGGGCTGGGGGCTGCACCGGTACGAATACGCCCACCACATGATCCGGGCCATAGACGCCCTGGGAGCCGTCAGCGGCATCATCGGCGTGCCCGGCGGCGGCGTGAGCCAGGGGTTCGAGGAGTACGGACCCTATGATCAGGACTGCTGGGGCGACCAGCTCAACCCGCCGCGCAGGACGCTGCTGATGCCCCGGGTGGGCGAGGAAATACTCAACGCCGGGAACCCGCGCATCCGCATGATCTTTGTCACGGCGGCCAATCCCCTGTGCATGGCCCCCAACTCCGCCAGGGTGGCCGAGGCCTTCGACAGGGCGGAGTTTGTCGTCTACTCCGGTCACTTCATGGACGACACCTCGGACCATGCCGACGTCTTTTTGCCCGCCACGACCTTTCTGGAGGAGGACGACGTCGTGGCCAGCTATGGGCACAACTACGTGGGGCCGGTGAACCGGGTCGTGGAGCCCGTGGGCGAGTGCCGCTCCGAGTTCCACATGTTCCACGCGCTGGCCGCCCGGTTTCCCTTTGCCGCCCGGTTCCGGCGCACGGCGGCGCAGTGGCTGGAGGATATCTGCTCGCCCATCCGGGCCCAGGGGTGCGACCTGGAAGCCCTGCGCAAGGGAGCCTTCCGGCTCGACGCGCCCATGGTTCCCCATGCTGACGGAATCTTTGCCACGCCCTCGGGCCGGTTCCAGTTCATGACCGATTTCGACCCGTCCGTTGAGCCGGGGGTGGACCCGCGCTATCCCTACAGACTGCTCACCGTAGCGCCCCACGGCTACATCTGCTCCGAGCGGACCATGGCCGAGCACGAGCCGTTGCCCGAGGTCAGGCTCAACGCCGCCGAGGCCCGGCGGCTCGGCCTGCGCGACGGCATGGAGGTGATGGTTTCGAGTCCGGTGGGCCGGATCAGGGCGCTCCTTCGGCTGGACGCGACCATGCGCCGGGACATCCTGCTTGCCGAGCGCGGGGGCTGGGCCAAGGCGGGGCATGGCCTGAACCGGTTGACCAGGGATATTTCGAGCAGGGTGGGGCAGGGAACGCCGTTTTACGAGACCTCGGTGTCGGTCTCGGCCTGTTCCGGGGACGGAGAGTCTAGCGCCCCTTGATGATGACCAGGGTCTCGTCGTCCACCCGGGGGCGGCCGTTGCGGTATTCCTCTATCTCGCGGAAGCAGGCGTCGAGTATCTCCGATGCCTGCCGTTGCGCGTTGGCGCGGATCAGTTCCTTCAGGCGCAGCCGTCCGTACATCTCGCCGTTGTCGTTCCTGGCCTCGGTGATGCCGTCGGTATAGGCGGCCACGATCTCGCCGGGCTTGAGCCGGGGGGTAGTGTGCTGCTCGAAGGAAAAACGCTCCACCACGCCCAGAGCGAGCCCGTCCCCCTTGAGCTCCGAGAAGGCGTCCGTTTCAGGGTCGTAGCGCAGGGCCGGTTCATGCCCTGCCCGGACCCAGGTGACCGTGTGCGTCGCGGAATCCAGGGCGAGATAGAACAGGGTCAGGAACCGCCCGTTCTCGTTGACGTCCGAGGTGAGCATCCGGTTGAGGTCCGAGACGAACTCGACGGGAGAGCCGCCCATGTCCGCCCGCATGCGCAGCAGGGCGCGCGCCGTGGTCATGACCAGGGCCGCGGCCACGCCGTGGCCCGCCACATCGCCCACCACCACGGAAAGGCCGCCCGGACCGCGCAGGTAGTCCAGGTAGTCGCCGCCGGTCTCGTCGCAGTAGATGCTGCGCCCGGCCACGTCGAACCCGTCCACCTCTGGCTGGGTGCGCGGCAGCAGGCTCTGCTGCACCTCCTGGGCCATGGTCAGCGATTCCTTGAGAATCTGGTTGTGCTGGCTGATGCGCCGGTTGGCATCGGCCAGGTCCCTGCTCATGAGGCGAAGGACGTTGGTGAAGGATTCCTTCTGCATCTCCAGGCGGCGCTGGCTTTCGCGGACCCGCTTGAGCTTGTGGATGGTCAGGGGCAGGTCGTCCTCGTCGGGGCTTCTGAGGATGGCGGGTGGCCGGGTGTAGCGGCTCACGGTGTTGCCCGCCTCGCCCAGGAGCAGGGCGACCATGGTGCAGTTGTGGAGCCGGGGCTGTCTGCCCTTGGCCAGGGCGCCTATCTCGCCGAAGGTGTAAAAGCCGGAGATGGGGATGCCCGGCGGGAACGCGGCCCTGGCCACAGCCAGCTCCTCGCCTGTCCGGGTTCCCATGATCCACCGCCTGGAGGCGCAGGAGAACAGGAGTCCCGCCTGGGGGACCCATTCCTTCCTGCACTGGCCGAGCATGGTGCGGAAGCTGGCGTCCAGGTTGGCGATGATCTGGTCGGGCGTTGATTCCGTGAGCTGGATGCGGCTCCCGGAGGGAATGCTCGTCTGGATGTTTATGCTGCCCTCGGCTTCGTCGAAATCCATGGCTGCGCGCAGGTAGAACCTGTCCTCGTCGTCATACACTGCCAGGGGCATCTCCGGCAGGGGCACGGCATACGGCCCGAAGGCGTGGCGGAAGAAGTCGAGGGCCGTCCTGCCCCCGATGCGCCGCAGGCGGTTGCCGTCAACCTCGGTGACCTCCGATGTGTATCCCACCGGTTCCCAGCTGTTTGAGATGATGGAGGATATCCAGATGGGGCCACCCATCAGCAGGATGGACACGCTGTCCCTGGCCGCGCCGTTGTTGCCGTAGAGGTGGACGTCGTCCGGGTTGAAATCCGTCCCGGCGAATCCGCCGAAGATGTCGCACTCGGGGCCGAGCTCCTCGTGCAGGGCGTTGAGCAGGTGGCTGGTGTCGCTCCTGAGCAGGCTGGGAAAGGCGAGGCACACCCGGGGTTCGCTCCCCAGGCGCGAGCGGGCGTCCGCCACTGCGGCCCGTGCCGCCCGCCTCGGGGCGTGTTCCAGATCGGCGGCCATGCCCGCCGCCATGTGGATGGCGTCGGCGGCGAACAGGGTCAGACTGATGGAGTACTGGCTGAAGCCCATGGCCGAGGACATCTCCCCGGCCGAGGTGCATCCGGCCAGCTCCATGCCGGGGAAGGCCGCCAGAACCTGGTCGACAACCAGTGCGTGGTCGAAGTGGTCCGCCGCGAAAAGCAGGCCTGCCACCGGGCTGACCCCGTCCAGCTGCGTCCTGCACTGGTCTATGACCATGCGGACGGTCTTCCGGGTATCGGTGCCCTCGGCCTGGCCCACAACTGCCATGAACATGATTCGTCTCCCCCGGGTGCGTGGTGTTGGTCTCCACCTTGTACCTCTTCCCGGAGCCGATATGAAGGGGAAACCCGGGATATCGTCAGGCGGGCCGGGAGAGCCTGCCGGGGAGATTCTGGAGGATGTCGACGAGCGGGTCGCCGTGGAGCAGGTGTCGCCTTGTTCTTGACTATATCCCCTTTCTGGCTTAACAAACCACCTCTTTGCCCGCGCTGGACGGGGTTTTTGCGCGTGGATAACGAGGGAAACTCGGGAGATAGATCGCTTGTTCGAGAGCCTGCAAGAGAGACTTGGCAACGCCTTTCAGAAATTCAAGGGCCAGAAACGACTTGATGAAGACAACATCAAGGACGGACTGCGTGAAGTGCGCCTTGCGCTCCTTGAGGCGGACGTCAACTTCAAGGTGGTCAAGGGCTTCGTTGATCAGGTGAAGGTGCGCGCCCTGGGCGAAGAGGTCCAGAAGGGCCTTGATCCCGGGCAGCAGATCATCAAGATCGTCAACGAGGAGCTCATCGAGCTTCTGGGCGGCGAGCAGACCGGGCTCGACGTCAATGCCAAGCCCCTCAAGCTGATGATGGTCGGCCTCCAGGGATCGGGAAAGACGACCTCCTCGGGCAAGCTCGCGCTCTTCCTGCGCAAGCAGCACGGCAAGAAGCCGTATCTCGTGCCCGCGGACGTCTATCGCCCGGCCGCCATCGACCAGCTCAACACGCTGGCCCGGCAGCTCGACGTGCCCGTCTATCCGTCCACCACGGACATGAACCCGGTGGACATCTGCCGCGACGCCATGGCCAAGGCCGAGGAGCTGGGCTGCGACCTGATCCTCTTTGATACCGCGGGCCGGCTGCACATTGACGAAACCCTCATGGACGAGCTTGAGAATATCAAGCAGGCGTGCAGCCCGCAGGAAATTTTGTTCGTGGCCGATGCCATGACCGGCCAGGACGCCGTCACCGTTGCCGATGCCTTCAACGACAAGCTCGGCATCACCGGCGTGGTCCTGACCAAGATGGACGGCGACGCCCGAGGCGGCGCGGCCCTGTCCATCAAGACCGTGACGGGCAAGCCCGTCAAGTTCGTGGGCGTGGGCGAGAAGCTCTCCGAGCTCGAGCTCTTCCACCCCGACCGGATCGCCTCGCGCATCCTGGGCATGGGCGACATGATGACGCTCATCGAGAAGGCCCAGACCGAGATCGACGAGGACGAGGCCAAGGCCATGGCCGAGAAGATGGCCAAGGCGGAGTTCGACTTCGAGGACTTCCTCGGCCACATGCGCAAGATCAAGAAGCTCGGAAGCATGGAAGGGCTGCTCAAGATGATCCCCGGCATGGGCAACATCATGAAGCAGCTCGGCAAGGACGCCCTGCCCGAGGACGAGATGAAGCGCACCGAGGCGATTATCTCCTCCATGACCCGGAAGGAACGGCGCCAGCCCTCGCTCATCAATCAGAGCCGCAAGGAGCGCATCGCCAGGGGCTCCGGCGTCAAGGTCGCTGACGTCAATGCCTTGATGAAGAATTTCAAGCAGATGAGCAAGGTCATGCAGGCCATGATGGGCGGCGGCAAGAAGAAGGGCAAGTTCGGCATGCCCAAGCTGCCCGGCCTGGGCGGCGGCAAGATGCCGGACATGAGCGCCCTGGGCGGCATGCCCGGAATGGAAGGGCTGGGCGGAATGCCCGGCATGCCCGGCATGGG
>CAMYLL010000189.1 GCA_947259235.1 uncultured Pseudodesulfovibrio sp.
TGGTGTGGAGGTGGTTGGCAGGAGATATGTGCTACCCGGTCCGTCAGCGCAGGCGGCGGAGTCTGGCCCGTCCCTCTGCGATCATACTTTCCAGGTTGTATTTCTTGACCCGGTATCCCATCTGGCGGGCCGAGAGGCCGAGGGCCTCGGCGGCCTTGTACTGGACCCATCCGCTGCGCTCCAGGGCGGCCATGACCTCGTTGCGCTCCACTTCCTTGAGGGACGTGCAGTGGGGCACGTCGCCGCCCGGGTGCATGACTTCCTGCACCGTGGCCACCTGGCCCGGGGCGAGGTAGGCCTTGAGGAACTCCAGGCTGATGCGCTCGGTGTCCGACATGATCACCAGCCGCTCGATGAGGTTCTGCATCTCTCGGACGTTGCCGGGCCAGTCGTAGCGGATCAGGGCGTCCAGTGCCGTGGGCGTGAAGTGGATGATGCGGCCGTAGTTCTCGGCCACCTCGCTCAGGAAGTGGTTGAGCAGCCCGGTGATGTCGTCCTTGCGCTCGCGCAGGGCGGGAACACGGATGGGAAAAACGTTGAGGCGGTAATAGAGATCGAGCCGGAACTGGCCGTGCTCCACCTGGTCTCCCAGGTCGCGGTTGGTGGCCGCCAGGATGCGCACGTCCACCGGGCGGGTCCTGTTGGACCCGAGGCGCTCAAGCTCCTTGTCCTGGAGCACGCGCAGGAGCTTGGCCTGCAGGGCCATGGGCAGCTCGCCTATTTCGTCGAGGAAGATGGTGCCGTTGTCCGCCTCCTCGAACCGGCCCGGGCGGGTCCCCGTGGCGCCGGTGAAGGCTCCCTTTTCGTGGCCGAAGAGCTCCGATTCCAGCAGGTTCTCGGGGATCGATGCGCAGTTGACCTTGATGAAGGGGTGGCCCTTGCGGTCGGAAATCTCGTGGATGATGCGGGCGATGAGCGTCTTGCCCACGCCGGATTCGCCGAGCAGGAGCACCGTGGCCCGGGTGGGGGAGACCTTTTCGATCTGCCGCTGCACCTCGGTCATGGGCGCGCTCTGGCCGACGATGTAGGGTCCCTTGGTGTTTTTTGAAATCTGGTACTTCAGGGAGGTGTTCTCGCGCTTGAGCACCGCCTCGCGCTCCATGATCTTTTCGTTGAGGCTGATGAACTGGCCGATGAGGGTGGCCACCACCTTGAGAAAGTCGATGTCCTCCTCAAAGGCGATATCGTCCTCGAAGAGCCGGTCCACGTTGAGCACGCCGATGGGCTCGCCGTGCAGGATGATGGGCACGCCGATGAAGGAGATCATGCCCCGGCGGATTTTGCGGGAGCCGGTCTTGTCCAGAAAGAGCGGCTCCTTGTCGATGTCCGGCACGAAGTACGGCTCGCCGGTCTGGAAGATGCGTCCGGTGACGCCTTCGTTGAGCCGGTAGACGCCGCGCTGCTTTTCCTCCGTGGTCAGGCCGTAGGAGCCGTTGATGGACAGGTGGCCGGTCTCGGGGTCATAGAGCGTCACCGTGGCCCGCTGCATGCTCAGCTGCTCGGAAAGGATGCGCAGGACGCCATCCAGGGCGGACTCCAGATGGAGGGCCTGATCGATGACCTGGCAGATGGCGAGAAGCGCCGAAAGTTTGAGTCCGTGAACGGTGTTGGCCATGCCCCTGATAAGCAAGGGGAGTGCCAGAACGGAATTGCAAATAACAACTAGAATATCAGCATGTTGGGAAAGGAGGCGGAGTGGACGAATGATACAAAAATGTCATATTTTGATGTTGAGTATACATATCTGCAAATTGGCTCTGACAATGCTGGCCGTTATGTTTGCTGCCGGATTCAGGCGTTGGTGGATGGCGAAAAATGACGGTTTTTCCGTGTTCAGGACGAAACCGAGTGCTCTCTGATGGCTTTGACACGGTTGACGTAGGCTTCCTGGTACAGGGGACCGTTGGCCGTGAAGGCGTGGGCCGCGGCCAGATGGGCGTCGCACCAGTCCGCCAGGGCGGGGTTTTTGTGTATGCGGCCGTATGCCTTGATCATGTGCAAGGTCATGTGACACACGGGCATGCGCTCGCGGGCGCGCACCAGCAGGTCTGTGTAGTCGCGGCCGAGGTCGAGGAAGAACGCGCCCACCGCCTCGGCGCTGCGGTAGTTCGCGCCGGAGGCGAGCCGTTCCAGCAGTTCGTCCTGGCCCAGCTTCGTGAGCCGCCACTGGGCGCGCCACTGGGGCGGGACGGTTTCCTTTTCCGAGTAGCGCACCGCGCCGGTGGCGAGGAATTCCTCTACCGTGTCGGCCAGCCGGTCGGGCATGGAGCCGATGTGCTCTATGTCTCGCCTGGCATGCAGGCCGGTGACCTGCCCGTCCGTTTCCTCAAGGGTGATCTTGAGGAACGGGCATTGGCCCTCGATGCGCTTGTCGGAGTCTGCCCAGATGCCGCCGAATATCCTGTCCATGTCGAGGATATGAACGCCGGAGAATTGCGAGACCCAGCCTGACATGACCTCCGTGGCTCCTCTGGACAGGGCGGTCCATCCTTTAAGATAGGAGAACGGCTCGGGGCCGAAGGCGGGATAGGGCGTCAGCCGGGAGAGGACGAGGATGGGAACCTCGGGATGATCGGCCCTGACCCGGGCCAGCATCTCGCCGTAGCGTTTCAGGTAGGTGGCCGGGGCGGGCTGGAACATCCGGCATTGTTCCTGTGCCCAGCGCATCAGCTTCGGTTTGTCCGTCAGGGCGCGGGGGTCCATGAAGAAGACGAATCTTTCCTTGTCATGGACAAAAAGCGGGGTATTCTCGTGGAAAAGACTCATGACGATAAGGGACGGCGCAGGATCGTCCGGGCCGATGGGCTGGAATTGATTCTTCAGCTCCCGGCCGTGGAGGTAGTCGCCAAGGGGGGTTGCTTCGTCCAGCCGGGCGAGGGTTTCCGGGATGCCCGTGTGGCTGGGCAGGGTCAGGGGCGAGGCCTGGACCATGTATGTGCACTGATGGCCGCGCCGGGTCATGGCGCGGGCGAGGAAGTCTGCCTGACAGTTGCCGAGGAAATAGAGCATGGGGCGTGTCCTTTGCGCGGGCTTTGATTCCTGGATTACTTGCCTGCCTTATCGGCCGGACCGGTGCGGTTCATGAGGGGGCGCGCCGGGGAATATGTCACCAAAGCGTAACAGTGGCCCCATTGTGTTGTAACAGAGTGGGGCTAGTGTCTCTTCAGCCGAAACATGGATTTTCACTTTTCATAAATCTAATTTTCCGAGGAGACCCTTTCATGACTAAATTTGTCAAGATGCTCGTCGTCGCCGCCATCATCACCCTTGGCGCCAGCATGGCCCATGCCCGCGATCAGATCAAGATCGTCGGCTCCAGCACCGTGTATCCGTTCTCCAGCTACGTGGCCGAAGAGCTGGGCGCCACCACCCAGTTCAAGTCCCCCGTGGTCGAATCCACCGGCTCCGGCGGCGGTCACAAGCTGTTTGGAAATGGCGTGGGTCTCGACACCCCGGACATCACCAACTCCTCCCGCCGCATGAAGGCGTCCGAGTTCGAGGGTGACGTCGCCGCAGGCATCACCGAGATCACCGAGGCCCTCATCGGCTACGACGGCATCGCCGTGGCCCAGAACGGCGAGAACGCGCCTTTCTCCATCACCAAGGACGAGCTGGCCCTGGCCACCATGGACATGGTCCCCGTCAACGGCAAGCTGGTGAAGAACCCCTACACCACCTGGGACCAGATCAACCCGGCCCTGCCCAAGCGCAAGATCCTCTTCTACGGCCCGCCGACCTCTTCCGGCACACGCGACGCCTTTGCAGAGATGGTCATCGGCCACTTTGCCAAGTCCAACAAGGACCTCTATTCCGCCATCGCCCCCAAGGGCAAGGCCGACAAGTACGAGGCCGTTCGCCAGGACGGCGTCTACGTGCCCGCCGGTGAGAACGACAACCTGATCGTCCAGAAGCTGACCAAGGACAAGGACGCCTTCGGCATCTTCGGCTACTCCTTCCTGGAAGAGAACTCCGACCGCATCAGCGGTGCCAAGATCGACGGCGTGTCCCCGGACCCGGAGACCATCGCCAGCGGCAAGTACCCCATCTCCCGCTCCCTGTTCTTCTACATCAAGAAAGCCCACCTCGATAAGGTTCCCGGCCTCAAGGAATACGTCGAGCTGTTCATGAGCGACAAGATGATCGGACCCCGCGGCCTGCTCAAGCGCATCGGTCTGGTCCCCCTGGCCGACGGCCTGCGCAAGCAGGTGCAGAAGGACGTGCTGTCCTACAAGAACCTGACCCTGGAAGACCTGAAGAAATAACGAACCCCCGCATCGAAGGAGACCGGCCCGGCAACGGTCCGGTCTCTTTCGGCGTTATCGGCAGGCGCCCGCGGCATCCTCCCGGGCATAGTTCAACCGTCTGCACACATCATCGCATCAGGCGATGAGGGAATAGGGACGACAGTGGAAACAGGAACCATTTTTCTCTATCTTTTCTGCGGGCTGCTCCCGCTGGCCGTGGTCGCCTACTTTCTGGCGACCAAGAAAACCTTCTCCGTCAGGTTCGAGGGCGAGAACTTTCATTCAACACCCGGCAGCTACGGCTGGTACGCCATCGTTTGCACGCTGTCGCCCGCGCTCCTGGCCTCGTTCGTGGCGGCGGTGCTGCAACTGGCCGGGGTGGTCCGGGTTCCGGGCACGGCACTGGTTGCCACGGTCATCGCCCTGGCCGCCGGAGGGCTCTACATCGGCGTGCTGACGGTCAGGCCCAGTCTGCGCGCCCGGGCCATTGTCGAGCAGTTCATCGTCAAGTTGCTCTTTGCCGCGTCCATGGTCTCCATCCTGACCACCATCGGCATCGTTATCTCGGTCATATTCGAGGCCATGCGGTTCTTCGAGGTGGTCAGCCTGTGGGATTTCGTCACCGGAACCACCTGGAACCCGGACGAGGCTGTTCCGGGAGCGGCCACGTCGGGCGTGTTCGGGTCCATCCCGCTCTTTGCGGGTACGTTCATGATCACGGGCATCGCCATGGTGGTGGCCATCCCCATCGGGCTTTTCTCGGCCATCTGCATGGCCGAGTACGCCTCGCCCACCTTCCGCAAGATCGCCAAGCCCACCCTGGAGATCCTGGCCGGGATTCCCACCGTGGTCTACGGCTTCTTCGCCGCCATCACGGTCAGTCCGCTGGTGGTCCAGGCGGCCGAGTTCTTCGGGCTTCAGGCGGACTTCACCAACGCCCTCAGCCCCGGGCTGGTCATGGGCGTGATGATCATCCCGCTGGTGTCGTCCCTGTCGGACGACGTCATCACTTCCGTGCCCAACGCGTTGCGCGAGGGCGCGCTGGCCATGGGCGCATACCGGTCCGAGACCATCAAGACCGTTGTCCTGCCCGCCGCGCTGCCCGGCATCGTGTCCGCGTTCCTGCTGGCCGTTTCCCGCGCCGTGGGCGAGACCATGATCGTGGTCATGGCCGCCGGGCTGCGCGCCAACCTGACCTGGAACCCGCTGGAGGGCATGACCACCGTCACGGTGCGCATCGTGGACGCCCTCACCGGCGACCAGGCCTTCGACAGCCCCGAGACCCTCTCCGCCTTCGGCCTGGGGCTGGTGCTGCTCGTGGTCACCCTGGTCCTCAACGTCATCTCGCTGGTGGTCATCCGCCGGTTCAGACAGCAATACGAATAGGCAGGACACATGAAATACTCAATCGATCCGAAAGTGCTCAAGCGGCGCGCCAACAGGGATAAGCGATTCAAGACCTACGCCTACTCCGCCATCTTCATGGCCGGGGCGTTTCTCGTTTTCTTCTTCAGCGACATCGTGACCTCGGCCCTGAGCGCCTTCAAGCAGGCGGAGTTGGCAACAGAGCGTTTCTTCTCCCAGTTTGACGAGGCAATGGCCGGAAGCCCTGCGGCGTTGGACTTCCTGA